>JAPYWP010000034.1 GCA_028276315.1 Minisyncoccota bacterium
CTAAAAGTTTATTTGTAATATCATTAGCTATTTTTATAGCTTCTATCTCATAAGGCATTTTAGAGATTTCATATTTTTCTATTATATCTTTAATATCTGGAGGTAGACTTTCATAATGGAATTCAAACTTATCTAAAATAATTTTTCTTGCTCTTTCTTTAATTTCTTCGCTTGCTTTACCTACTATACGAGGTTCCGGCCTTTTACCTTCTGGTAATTTTTTGCTCATTTTGTGTTATAATTATAACATATGAGAATTTCTTATTCAAGAAAGACAAAATTAAAAGTTGAAGAAATTGTTGAAAACTTCAAAAAATTTGCTAAAGAAAATAATTTAGAAATTATAGGTATTGAAAATTATAAAGATCTTAATTTAACTATAATAAATTTTTCTTTACCAAAAATTTTTGAAAAACTTAAAAACTTAAATAATGAAGCTCTAGTTTTAATTCCTAAAAATATTTTTATATTAGATAATGAAAAAGAAAGGGTGGTTGAAATTTTGAATCCTGAAATTATAAATAATTTTATAAATGAAAATATTTTACAAGATTTAGAAGACTTTTACTACAATTTAGTTAATTTTTCTAGTGGAGTAGGGGAAAGAAAGATAGAAAAAATAAAACTTTTCGCAACAACAACTTGTCCTTATTGTAAAAAAGAAAAAGACTTTTTGGATTCGAATGGAATAAAATACGAGTATCTACTTGTTGATATAAATCCAATAGCACTTCAGGAAATGGTTGAAAAAACAGGACAGATGGGAGTTCCAGTTACCGAAATAATTTATGAAGATGGTGATTATGATTTTATTATAGGATTTGATCAAAAAAGATTGAGTAAAATTTTAAAAATTTAAAATTTATGAATAGCCAAAGCAGGGAACAAACAGATTTTATTGTATTAGGTGTAGTTTTGAATAAAGAAGGGAGGGTTATGATTGTTAAAAGAAAAAAGAAAGAAATTACTTTAACAAAAAAAGAATTAATTTGGGTTTTCCCGGGAGGAAAATTAGAAAAAGGTGAAACAAGGGAAGAAAGAGTAGTAAAAGAAGTTTTAGATGAAACTGGCTATAAAGTTAAGCCTTTAAAACTAATACATTTAAGAATTCACCCCGAAACTTTAAAAATTATTGCTTATTTTCTTTGTGAACTAGAAGAAGAAAATCCTATTCAAGAAATAAAAGAAAAAGAAGAAATTGAAGAAGTTCGTTGGGTTAATCCAGAAGAATTAAAAAATTATTTTAATACAGAAATTGATTCTGAAGTTAAAAAAATTTTGAAAATTTAATTTAAATCTATGTAAGCTCTTTTTTAATTTTTTCGAACATTTGCCACGGATGAAAATTAGCTATAGGAGTTCCATAAATTTCCATAAAACCAAAATCTGAAGTTTTATTTCCTATTTTATTTCTAATAATAAAAGCAGAAAAATTATTTTTTCTAAATTTATTATTTTTAAATGATGGCAATATTACAAAATTAAAACTTAAATTTTCTTTTATAAATAAATTGAAAATTTTAGAAAAAATTTCTATTAAATGTTCAGATAAATTTTTGGATAAAATATAAATTTGAAAGCCCTTCAACGAAGTTAATGTTGCAAAAATAATAATATTTTTTATTTTAATTCCTAAATCTAACTTTTGAGCGATTTTAAAATAATCATCAAAATAATCTTTTTTAAATTTTTCTTTATAGTATTTTTCAATTTTTATTAGTTTCTTTTCAAAATAATATGGCTCTTTAGATAATAGTAAGTGAAAATGAGGATGCTCAATACTAGCACCAGCGCCACTTTTAAAATTTATTCCTATAATTGGATAAATAAATTTTTTGTTTTGCTCAAAATAATTATTAAACCAAATGAATGATTTTTCAAAAATTTCTTTTAAAATCTCTAAATTAAATTTTTTTATCTCATGTCTTCTAAAAATTAAAAGACTATGCAAAATATCGTAAGGGAATAAATTGTCGATCATAATCCAAAATTTATTTTTTAAATTTAAATTTGTAGGGATCGTCTCTTTTTTCCAGAAACAAAAACTACATTTTGATTTTTTATTTTTTAATAAATGTTGAATTCTTTTAATATTAAAAAATATCTCTTCTTTTGTTATTTTATTTTTTAATTTAAAGATTGGGTTATTTTCGTTTGTTTTTAGATGTTTATGATAGCTAATATCTAAATTAAAAATTCTATCAAAAATTTCTTTTTCTTTTTTTGGTAAGCTAAAGATTTTTTCAAAAGACATAAAATATTATAAAATAGTTTTATAATTTTATATGATTAGGGTAGGTATTGCGCTGGGAAGTGGGGGAATAAAAGGTTTGGCTCATATAGGTGTATTAAAAGTTATAGAAAAATATAAAATTCCAATTGATTTAATTTCCGGATCTAGCGCTGGTGCTCTTGTTGGTGCTTTTTATATTATAAGAGGATTAAAATTTTTAGAAGAATTTGTTTTAAGCACAAATTTAAGAAAATTATTTTATTTTTTAAAGCCAAGTTTTAAAGAAAGTCTTATTGATAATAGAAATATAAAAAAATTTTTAGAAGATAATTTAGGAAAAACAAAAATAGAAGAATTAGATAAAAAACTTTTTATAGTTGCAACAGATATAAAAACAGGCGAGCCATATATTTTCGAATCAGGACCGGTAGTTGACGCTATTTTAGCAAGTATAGCAATTCCTTTAATTTTTAAACCAGTAAAAATTAAAAATAAATATTTAATTGATGGAGCTTTTTCGATGCCTGTTCCTGTTGAAATTCTAAAAAATAAGGGAGCAGATTTAAAAATAGCAGTTAATTTATATACAGATGAAATAAAAATAGAAAAAAAATTATCTCAATTAGACATTTTAAAAAATTCTTTAAAAATAATACAAAAAAATACAGCAAAAATTGAAAGCCAAAAAGCAGATATTTTAATTTACCCAAAGTTTAAAAAGATTAGTTTTAAAAATTTTAATCGTCAAAATTTTATAAAAGCTGGGGAAATAGCAGCAAAAAGAGCATTAAAAATGTTATTACCGAAAATTACCGCTACCGCTGATGAACGCCCCCACGGATATATGCGGATTCAGAACTGATTTATGCTGATAATTAATTTTTATTGATTACTCACTTTTTAATCCGCATTTATCATTTTCAGATCCGTATTAATCTATTGTTGATCCGAATTTATCCGTTTCTAATCCGCATTTATCCGTTGTTAATCCAAATTTATCCGTAGTTATCCACAACCAATTCTTGACTTTTAAATTATGGTAAAATATAATTAAAAGTCAAATTAATTAACCAAAAATAAGCAGTAAACTATTTTACGCGTTTGCTGCTAAAATAACATAAACAAAACAACAAAAACAATCTTATGGCTCATAATCGCAATTATTATTTTAGTAGGAATATGGTATGGAATAAGTAAAAAGTCAACAACTCCAACGACAAAAGAACCAATTAAAATTGGAGTGGTTACTCCTCTAACTGGAGAGTTAAGCTCTTGGGGTAACGCAATTAGAAAGGGTCTTGAAATTGCAAGAGAAAAAATTAAAGATATAAAATTAACAATTATATTTGAAGACAGTAAATGCGAACCTAAAGAGGCAGTTTCTGCTGTTCAAAAACTTATAAATGTAGATAAAGTAAAGATAATAATTGGTACTGTTTGTAGCTCTGAAACTTTAGCTATTGCTCCGATAACTGAAGCAAATTCGGTAATATTAATGTCGATAGGGGCAAGTAGTCCAAAAATCACATATGCTGGGGATTATGTTTTTAGAATGTGGCCTTCTGATGTCTACGAAGCCGGTTTATTAGTTGATTATATTTCAAAAAATCTTCCTGGGATTAAAAAAATAGATGTGCTCTATATAAACAATGATTTTGGAATGCATTTTAAAGATGCAGTCATTAAGTTTTCTAAGGATAGTGGTTTAAATATAGGAACGGTTGAGTCCTTTAATCCTGGTTCCTCTGATTTTAAACCACAACTAACTAAAATTAAACAAAGCGACTCAAATGCCCTATTTGTAATAACTTATACAGACGAAGCATACGCGCTATTTAAACAGATAAGAGAGTTTAATTTAGAAAAACAGTTATTTGCTCCGGGATGGGTTATTGAAGACAAAAATTTTTTGGAGAAATCTAAAGAATTAATAAATGGAGTAATATTTGCGGTACCAAATGTACAGATAAACGAAAACTTTAGAAACAAAATGGTAAGTAAATATGGATCAGAAGGAGAAAACTTGCTAGTAAGTGGTTTGGCTTATGATGGGTTTAATATTATAATTGAGTCATTGAAAACATGCGGTGAAAAAACCTCTTGCATTAGAGATAAACTGTATAATACTAAAGATTACAATGGTGTTACAGGATCAGTGACTTTTGATGATAACGGAGATATAATTAATAGACCATATGTGATAAAAAAAGTTATTAATAGTGCCATTGAAGAAATAACAAAATGAAATGTAATTTATACAAAAGATATAATCTTTCTTGTTTGAGGTGAAAAATTAGAATAAATTGCCAAAAAGAAATGGAGACCCGACATGTATAAAAGATCAACTTTATAAGATTAAAGATTATCCAGGTGCTTCTGGTAAAACTAGTTTTGATGAAAACGGCGATGCATTAAAAGAAATTATTATTAAAACTATCAAGAACGGCCAGTTTGTGCCGTATAAAGAATAAATAGAAGTGAAATGGATGCTGGAATTAAAGTAATGTAAAAGATCAGTTTTGTTAACCTTTTAAGTTTACTAAATCAAAAAATTTCTGGTAAAATAATTTTATGATCTCTGCTAGCTTGATCCATTTTTTAATTTACGAATTAAAAGGTTTTTATAGTATATTATCTTTTTAAAATGAATTTTCATTATTTAAAAATCGAAGAAGTTTTGGAAATTTTAGAAACAGATTTTTTGGGTTTAAGTCAAAAAGAGGCAGAAAAAAGATTAGCAAAATATGGGAAAAATATTCTACCAGAAGAAAAGAAATCTTTTTGGTTTATTTTTTTAAAACAATTTAAAAATATTTTTAACATTGTTTTGGTCTTTGCTCTTATTTTAACTTTTTTCCTTAATAAATTTACAGATTCAATTGTTATTATTTTAATTATTTTAGTTAATGTTTTTATTGGTTTCTTTTTTGAAATTCGAGCAGAAAAAACTTTAGAGAAATTAAAAAACCTTTTAAAACCAAAAGCAAAAGTCTTAAGAAATAAAGAATTAATTGAAATTTCAGCAGAAAATTTAGTTCCAGGAGATATTGTTTTGGTTGAAGAAGGAGATATTTTGCCTGCCGATATAAGATTTTTTGAAGTTGAGAATTTAAAAATTGATGAGTCTATTTTAACAGGAGAATCTTTGCCTGTTGAAAAAGGTATAAAACTACTTGACGAAAACACCCCAATTCCTGAAAGAAAAAATATTGGTTTTATGGGAAGTTATGTTGTTGAAGGTAGGGGGAAAGGAATTGTTTTTGCAACAGGCCTTAATACTTATATGGGCTCGATTTATGAAAAATTTAAGAAAATTGAACAATTTGCTCCACATTTTGAGAAACTTTCTAAAGATTTAATTTTGAAAATGTTTTTAATTGCTCTTTCAACTTCTATTTTGATTTTTTATTTCGCCTTTCAAAGACATTATTTATGGTCCGAAAGTTTGCTTTTTGTTTTATCTTCTTTTATTTCTTCTATTCCAGAAGGTTTGCCTGTGATTATTACTGTTCTATTAGTTGTTAGTGCTTATGGTTTAATTAAAAAGAATGTTTTTGTGAGAAATTTCCAGGCAGTAGAAAATTTATCAGTAATTAATCTTTTGCTTTCTGATAAAACAGGAACTTTGACTGAAAATATAATGACAGTAAAGAAAATTTATGTTGACGGTGAAGAAATTGAAGTAACTGGAGAGGGACATTCTTTAGAAGGAAAGTTTTTAAAAGATGGAAAAGAAATAAATATTTTTGAAAATTATCCACTTATAAAGCTTTTAAATATTTCAGCAGTTGTAAGCGAAGGAGAAATTATAAAAGATGGAGAATTAAAATTTAAAGGAAATCCAAGAGATATTGCTTTGCTTGTTCTTTTAGAAAAAGCAGGGATAAAACCTTCTCAAATTTTAGAAATAGAAAAAATAATTAAAAGAGAACCTTTTTCAAGAATAAGAAAACATAAAAGAGTAATTGTGAAGCACGAAAGAATTGAATCTTATTATGTTGGTGCTTTTGAAAAAATTATTGAAAATTCATATTTTATTTTAAAAAAGGATGGAATATTTAATTTTGAAAATAAAGAAGAAATTTTAAATAAAGCTTTAGAATATGCTAAAAATGGCTTTTCTATTTTAGGTGTTGCTTTTAACGAAGGTGATAAAGAAGAGAATTTAATTTTTGTAGGTCTTGTTGCTTTATATGATCCACCTAAAAAAGGAGTTAAGGAAACAATTAAAAAATTAAAATCAGCTGGAATTGATATAAGAATTTTAACTGGTGATCATAAAGAAACAGCTGTTTATATTGCTAAAGAAGTTGGTTTTGAAAATTTAAATGCTTTAGATCAAAAGGAAATTGAAAATTTATCCGAAAAAGAACTTTTAGAAAAAATTAAAGATACTTATATTTTTGCAAGAATTACACCAGAAACAAAACTTAAAATTTTAGAGCTTTATCAAAAGCTTGGATTTTCTGTTGCTTATTTAGGAGATGGTGTTAATGATGTATTGGGTCTTAAAAAAGCTGAAGTAGGAGTTTGTATGGGCAGACGGGGATCAGAAATTGCTAAATCAGCAAGTGATATTATTTTAA
>JAPYWP010000050.1 GCA_028276315.1 Minisyncoccota bacterium
ATTTTTTTAATTTGTATTAATATTATGTTATAATTAAAATAATGCTCGGGTGGCGGAACTGGCAGACGCGTTGGGCTTAAAACCCAATGGCCTTAAAAAGGCCGTGAGGGTTCGACTCCCTCCCCGAGCACAAACGTAGCCCCTGTAGTTCAATTGGATAGAACACGGGCGTCCTAAGCCTGAAATGGAGGTTCGATTCCTCCCAGGGGCACAAATGACACATCAAGTAGTACTTTTTTTAAATTTATTTATTTCTTTTTTCCTTATTTTTTTAGACCTTAAAAACAAAATAAACAAAAAAAATATAATAATTTTATTTCTTTTAATCATTTTTTTAAATATTTTAGTTAGAGCTTATCTTTCGTATTCTGTTTATTTAGATTGGAGTAGAAATGATATTGGAAAATTACTTTTAAAAAATTTCAATTATTTTATTTTTTATGTTTTTTCAAAATATTTCTATGAATTTTTCCTATCTATTTTCTTTGGAGCTATTTTTGTTTTTTTAATGTTTATTTTTGATGTTATTTTTAAAAAAACAATTTTTTATGAAGAAGAGTTTTTTGTAATTTTTTCTGCAGTTATCCTCGCATCTTGGCCTTTTAATATTTTTTATCCTCTTTTATTCTTTTTATTTGTATTTTTTATTTTTTTTGTTAAAATTTTAATAATGGGCAATTCCTTTGTTAAAGCAAAAATTTCAGTAAGAAAATTTCATTTTATCTTCAGTGCTTTTTTAATTATTATGAACTTACTTTTTGCAAATAAATTAATATTTTTAAAAATTAGCTAATTATGGGAGTGCTTTCAAATGATATACTTAAAAAATTAATAATAGATACAAAATTGGTTGATCCAGAAACATTAGAGAGAATTTTTAAAGATGCTGAAAGATTAAACATAGATCCTCAAAAAGTTTTAATTTCAAGAAGAATTATACCTAGCGAGATTTTATATGAGACAATAGCAAAATTTTTAGGAGTAAAATATATAGATATTAAAAAAGTTAATTTAACTCCTAAAATTTTAAATCTTATCCCGGAAAAAATAGTTTTAGATAAAAAAGTTATTCCAATTAATCTAAAAGATAATACCCTTGAAGTTGGAATGTTAACTCCATATGATCTTAATTTAATAACTTTTCTAAAAAATTTAACTAAAAAAAATATAGAACCATATTTAATTAGCGAAGAAGGATTCTATAGGGGATTAATTGCATATAATAAACTTAAAACAGAAGAATATAAAAACTTATTAGAAACATCAAAAGAATATTTTCTAAGGCCAGAATTTAAAGAAAAAGAAGATATTTATACATCTGGAGTAGTTGTTGAACTTTTCAATAACATATTAAATTATGCAGTATCTTTAAATGCATCAGATATTCATTTTGAGATTTTAAGTGAATTTAGTTTGATAAGATTTAGAGTTGATGGTGTTTTAAGAGAAATTTTAAGATTAGATAAAGATATTCATCCAGCTTTAATTGCAAGAATAAAAATACTTTCAAATTTAAAACTTGATGAACATCAAAAGCCACAAGATGGAAGAATGAAAATAAAAATTTATAATATTGAAATAGATGTAAGAGTATCTATAATGCCAACTTTCTATGGTGAGAAAGCTGTTTTAAGATTGCTTTCTCCTCTTATGCGACCTTCAGGACTTGAAGAATTAGGTCTTACAGGAAAAAATTTAGAAATAGTAAAAAATTCATTAACAAAAACCCATGGAATAATTTTAGTTACTGGTCCAACTGGCTCTGGTAAAACAACAACACTTTATGCTATTTTATCTTTATTAAATAAGCCTGAAGTAAATATTACAACAATAGAAGATCCTATAGAATACTCGATAGATTATATTAATCAAATCCAAGTAAATCCGCAAGCTGGGATTGATTTTGCAAATGGTTTACGTTCTATTTTAAGACAAGATCCTAATATTATAATGGTTGGGGAAATAAGAGATAGAGAAACAACCGATATAGCAATTCAAGCAGCATTAACTGGGCATTTAGTCTTATCAACTTTGCATACAAATGATGCTCCAAGTGCTATTCCAAGATTGATAGATTTAGGTGCTGAAAAATTCCTTTTAGCTGCAGTTTTACGTACTATTATTGCTCAAAGATTAGTTAGAAAAATATGTCTTGATTGTATTTCAACTTATAAATTAAATGATCTTGAAATTGAAATGCTTCAGCAAGAAATTAAAAAAAGAAATCTTAATATTGATATTAGTGGAGATTTTTACATTGGACGCGGATGTCAGACTTGTAGTTTTTCTGGTTACTCTGGTAGAACAGGAATTTTTGAAGTTTTAGAAGTTGATAAAGAATTAGCTGAATTTATAAACAGTGATTATTTCAATTTAGAAAAATTATATGAAATTTGTAAGAAAAAAGGTATGAAATCTTTAATTGAAGATGGTTTGGAAAAAGCTAAAGTGGGTATTACAACAGTAAGCGAAGTTCTAAGAGTAATAAAAGAATAAAATGAGGTTTAAATATAAAGCAATAGATAAATATGGGAATACAAAAGAGGGAATTATAGTTGCACAAAGCGAAGATGATGTTATAGCTTATTTAGCAAGATTAGAATTAACACCTATTTCTGTTGCAAAAGAAAAACTTAGTATAATTTATAATCTTATTTCTGGTTATATTGAAAAATTATCCTTAGATGATAAAATTTATCTTTTCCAAAATTTAAGTTTAATGATAAAATCAGGTATTGATTTAGGAAAGGGAATTGATATTTTAATACAAGAAGCAAGTTCTACTGCATTAAAAAATTTTTTGATAAATTTAAAATTCAATTTAGAGCAGGGTAAAAAAATGAGTGAAGTTTTTGCTGCCTTTCCAAATTATTTTTCAAATTTAGAAATAAGCATAATTGCTGCAGGAGAAGAATCTGGTAAACTAGAAACAAATATTAATCAACTTACAAAAAGTCTTATTCAAATAAAGCAAACAAGATCAAAAATTATTTCTTCTTTAATTTATCCTTCAATTTTAATAGGTATGTCTGTTTTGCTCATTATGGGTATTTTTACTTTTGTTTTACCAAAGTTAGCAAATGTTTTTAAAGAATTACAAACACAACTCCCCTTATTTACTCAAATTCTTTTTGCTATAAGTTTATTTTTTAAAGACAATTTCTTTCTAATTTTGACATTTTTAATTGTGTTTATAATTGGATTTTTGATTGTTGGAATAAAATTTGGCTTATTTATAATAATTTGGAAATTTTTACAATTTAAAGTACCTTTTATAAGAAAAATTATAATTTATAAATCTTTAGCAGATATTTCTTTTAATTTTGCTATCTTAATGGATTCTGGTCTGCCACTTATGAAAATATTAGATCTTATAGAAGGTGTTGCATCTTATTATGCACATAAAAATGCAATTAAAGATATAAAAGAAAAATTTATACCACAAGGAAAATCTATTTCTGAAGCATTCAAAGAAACAGGGGCTTTTCCTGCTAATTTTGTTGCACTTTTAGGGGTAGGAGAAAAGTCTGGAAATATAAGCTCAAATTTAATATTAATGAGTAATTTTTATAGAGAAAATTTTGAATCATTAATTAAAAATTTAACAACAATAATTGAGCCAGTAATTTTAATTTTTATAGGTCTTTTAGTTGCGTCAATTGCCTTAAGCGTAATTTTGCCAATTTATAATATAATTACAAAGCAAATAGGTTAAAATTAAGTTAAAATTATATTATGGAAACAAAAAATTTAATTTTCAAAAATAAAATAAAATTTATTTTAAATGATAAAATAACAGCTCCGGTTATTTTTTACAATACTGAAAAGAA
>JAPYWP010000036.1 GCA_028276315.1 Minisyncoccota bacterium
ATAAAAGACTAAAATCCGAATATTTTTTCAATTGCTGAAACATAGTTTTTCTTTTATCTTATTATAATAATTATCGAACCTTAATATATATTATATCATATCATACTTTTCTGAAAAGTAGGAAAAATAATAGCCCGGCTACCATTTTGTAGCCGGGCTATTATAAGTAAACTTAATAACGACAAGATTATTGAGTTGATGTTGCTGTAGATGTTGGTGCTGAAATAGTTGTTGTAGGAGTTGAGGTTGCGGTTGACCTACATTTTTCTTTAGCTTCTTTAGTTGCTTGATTAAACCATTTCTGAATATCTCCTAGAGCACTGGTATATCCTTTTCTTAATTCTTTTCTAGCTTCAGTCGAGGTAGCATTCTTTAATGCATTTTTATATTCAGCTAAAGCGTTTTTCTTTCTTTCCTGCATTTCTTTAGTTAAGTTATTCATTTCTAGGTTTAAACATTTTTTATAAGCACCCGCAACTCCTTTAGCTTTAAATTTATGTTGCTTTAATGGTTTTGTAGTTGTTACTGTAGATGTTGATGTTGTTGGTGTTGTTGTTTGAGCAAGAGTTAATGAAGCTAAAGAAAAGATGATTATTAAAATTAAAAGTATTATTTTTTTCATGGTAGTAAAAATTAATTAATTTAATAAAGAGGGTAATTAAATTTGAGGAGGACTCCTTTCTTTTAACTTATTATAAATAAAAGAATGGTATAAAGAATTTTTTTCTACAAAAATTGAATTAATAAATCTTTGATTAACTAAATTTAAAAATATTATTAACAGTGCAAAAAATATAACAATACTCAAAATAAAGTATAAAGAACTATCGAAAATAATTGCTGGGATATCAATCAAATGTATATCTTCTAATAAAGCCTCATACAATTCAAAATAGATAATAGAACCTTGAAATAAGTAAAATTGAGTTAGCAAAAAAGCGCAATTTAGGGCTAAAATTATTAAAGATATAAATAAAACTTTTGAGATTTTCATTTTATTTATATTATACCACAAATTTATTATTTAACTAAATTAATTGGATTTCCTTGTAAGAATTTTTTGATATTTTCAATTGTAGTTATTAAAATTCTTTCAATGGCTTCTTTTGAGTTAAAAGCATTATGGGGAGTAATTAAAACATTTGGCATTTTCATTAAAATATGATTTTGCCATAAAGTAAAAGCAGTTTCTTTAAGATCATCATACGCGGATTTACGCGAATTATTATCATGCTGATTTTCGCTGATATTTTTATCTGCGTCTATCTGCGTGTTTTTATCCGCGTTGGATCCGCGTTCATCTACGGTGTATTTTATTAAAAGCTCTAACTCTTCTTTAATTTCTTTTTCTTCTTCTAAAACATCTAAGGCCGCTCCTTTTAAAATTCCTTCTTTAAGTCCATAAAGCAATGCTTCTGTTTCAACTATGCCTCCTCTTGCAGTATTAATTAAATAAGCTCCTTTTTTTATAATTTTTATATTTTCTTTATTGATTAAATGATAAGTTGATGGATTTAAATTGACATGAATGGTTATGACATCTGAATTTTTCAAAAGTTCTTCTAAAGATGTGTAAGTTACATTATATTCTTTAGCAAAATTTTCATCAGGAAAAATGTCATAAGCTAAAATATTCATGCCAAAAGCTTTAGCAAGTTTTATAACTTCTTTACCAATTCTGCCGGTGCCAATAACTCCTAATGTTTTTCCATAAAGCTCTTCACCTCTTAAATTTTTTAAATCAAAACTTTCAACCTCTTTAATTTGATCAATAGCATAATAAATTTTTCTCATCAAATTAAGCATAAGACCAATTGTCCATTCAGCCACAGTTTTCGTCCCATATTCAGGCACATTACAAACTAAAATTCCTTTTGACCTGCAGTATTCACAATCAATATGATCATAGCCTGTTGATCTTGTTACAATAAGTTTTAGATTTGGCAAAGAGTCAATAATTTCTTTATCAATTTCTGAACAAATAAAAATAGACAAAATATCTAAATCTTGAAAATTTTTAACATTTTCTTTTGTAAGCCTTTCACCTGTAAAATAAATCTCCAAATCTGGAAGCTCTCTTTCTAATATTTCTTTTTCCCAACCCTCTGCCTCAAAAAATCCAAGTTTCATTATAGAAATTATAGCAAAATTTATTTAGTTTTTGATCTTTCAATTTTATTTAAACTATTCCTTATTGAAATGATATTTTAAGGCTAGTCGCCAGTGATAGATAAAAACAGGCAAACAAACAATTAGTAAAGCAATAGCATTAGAGGCAATTCTTTGTCTTTCGGCAATTCTATTAATTTCTTCAGCTTTTCTTTGCTCTTCTTCTCTTTTAGCGATTTCTTCTGGAGTTAATTTTTCACCCTTATTAATCTCTGGATAAATTTTGGGATAATAAAAAACATCAGCTTGCTTAAAAACATAAACTTTTAATCCTAAATCTATTAACTTTACGGTCCCAGTAATTATCAAAATCAAACTAATGACTGAAAAAAGATAAACATATATTATTTTTATAATTTCAGTAATTTTCATATTATTATTTTACATATATAACATAAAATCTCAAATAAGGCATAAATTATTTAATTTTCTTATATTTTCATTTTTATTATGAATAACTCTATAAATTAACTCTTTATTTATTGCTTTAGGAAAATTAATAAAATCTTATTTAATTTTTTTATATTAACTTTAACTTTTTATTTAAAGAAATAATTTCGATGTCTCTTTTGCAAAATTCGCAATTTGGATTAGGATCAGGTTCTTTCTCGGAATTATAAATTTCAATTAAATTTTCTAAAACTTCATCATAAGTTTCATAATTTAGATTTTCAATTTTGACTATTTTTCTTTCTTCAATTTTTTCGAAATTTTCATTAATATCAATTTTAACAACATAAAAAATACCCATATCTAAAACTGGATAATTATTCTTTTTAAGCAAATATCCATAAATTTCAAGCTGTCTTTTATAATCTTCATAAATTTGAAAATTTTTGCTAGTTGTGGTTTTAAAATCAAAAGGGATTAAATATTCATCTTTTACTAAAATATCATCAATTTTGCCATAATAAGTTATATTATGTTTTTCGTGAAAATATTCAATTCCCCTTCCTCGCCAAATTTTTAAAGTTTCAAAATCTGAAAATAAGCTTAAATTATGATTTTCTATCTCTTTAGGTGTTTTGTTGATTTCTCTATGTTTATCAAAATAATTTTTTAAAAGCGGATCATACTTGCTACCAATATAACCACCAGAAATTTTTTTAGGTCTTTTAATTTTAAATTTTACATCTAACCAAAAGCATCTTGGGCAATCAATAAAAAGTTCAATTTGTGATCTTGAAATTTTATTGTTTTTATTCATTAATTAATTTTAAAATCATTTCAATCAAATTGTTTTTTCTTCTTGCTTTTTTAAAATGGAAGAAAGAATTGGTGGAGTTAACAATGTTGTTAAAATAACTACTGTCACTATAATAGAAAAAAGTTCATCAGAAACTACATTTAACTCCTTACCAATTGTTGCAAAAATTAAACCAACTTCTCCTCTTGGAGCCATACCAAATCCAACCAAAAACTTATTAACTCTACCAGCAACTAAACCTGAGACTACTTTTCCAATTATTGCAATAGTCGTAATAATTAATGCTTTGAATAAAACATTTAAATTAAACATTGTCTCTAATTTAACATTCATACCAGTAATAACAAAAAATAATGGAACTAAGAAAAGAGCGGTTGGGCGAATTAGATCTTCTATATGTTGATTAGAATGATGGTTAATTATCGATAGAAATCTTTCTTTTGTCTTATGATCTAGTTCTTTTATTTCTCTCTTAATATCTTCAATAATTTCTGGATCTTTAAAGTATTTAAAATGAACAGGATCAAGAACTAATCCAGCAGCAAAAGCACCCACTATAGGAGCTAAGCCGAATTTTTGTGCTAAATAAGCAAAAACAAAACAAAAACTAATAGCCATTGTAAATTTCATTCCTAATCCTGTATGAATTTTAGAAAGAAATCTACCAACATAAGGCGAAATGAATATTCCTAAAATTATTGAACCAATAAGAAAAGCTAATGCTTTTAAGCTTATATAAAAAATTGTCCCAAAATTAATTGTACCGAAAGTTACTATAGAAGAAACAATTGCTAAAATAATTAAACCTAAAACATCATCAATTACCGCAGCTCCTAAAACTATTTGAGCTTCAGGAAGATGTAATTTTTTAAGATCTTGAAAAACTCGAGCAGTAATACCAACTGAGGTCGCAGTTAAAGTAGCTCCTAAAAAAATATAGGTATTAAAACTTAAACCAGGGAAAAGGCGCGGACCAATAATATACGTTCCTAAAATAAAAGGAGCTAAAACACCAACACAAGCAACTAAAAAAGCCCTAATTCCCACTTTTGTAATTTTTTGAATATTCGACTCCAAACCAATTTGAAAAAGTAAAATTATAACACCCAATTCTGACAAAAAAAGTAAAATAGGATCTTGTTTAAATTTATCAAAAAAATAAAAACCTAAAAGGCTCAAATTGCCCAAAATAACTCCTATTAATAATTCCCCCAAAACAGCTGGCTGTCCAAAACGTTCTACTAAACTAGAAATTCTAGCTAAAATTAAAATAATTGCTAAAGCTAAAATTGTAAATATATTTTCATTATTTTCTTTATTGTAAGAACCTGCAGATAATACAGTTTGTGAAATTAAAAATATTGATATTATAAAAATCAAAAAATAATTTTTAAAATTTCCCCTAATCATTGTGATAAATATTATACCACATTATTTTTCAAGGGGTTTAAAATATTCTAAAAATTCTTCGGTGTGTATTTTAATTTAATATTCTTATAAATTTTAAAATTTCAAATTCAGAATTAATTAAAAAGGGATTATTTTTGAGAATTTTTCTCTAATTTTAAAAGTTTTTCTTTAATGCCTTCAATAGTTAAAATTTTATTTTCTTTTTTAATTATATTTTTTGTTTTTTAAAAATATTCATTTTATTTTCCAATTTCAATTTGGCTAGGATCTTTTAAAATTATTTCAGGTCTTGATTTATATTCTTTTACTATGCCATAAATTCTAACTTTTTTATTTAAATAAAAGTATTCAGGATTTTGCGGAAATTTATTTAAATCTGAATTAAATATTACAGCAGTAAAGCACTGTTTTGGATATGGCCTTTCAAAATTCAAAAATACAGTATTTGATTTTAAAGAACGATATGAGTCAACAACTTTACCTTCTATAATAACTTCTTTTCCAATATAATTAATTGCAGAGCAAGCATCGATTATTTCAATTTTTAGTTTATCTTCTTTTAATTTTTCCCAATTTAATTTTTCTTCAAAATTTAAGTCTTTCCACTTACAACCAATTTTGTTTTCCTTCGCAAATTTTTCAGCAGAAATTATTTCATCTTTGTATTTTGCATTTTCAAAAATACGAGCAACAACAAATCCATTTTTTAGCATTTCCAAAGAAATATTTTTATCACCCAAAAATACATACCTTAAATATCTACAATATTTATCAAAATTTTCTTTATCTTTTTCAAGCCTAACCTTTTTACCCAAAATCAAACTTTCTAAAAATCTTTTTGCATCTTCATAACAAAAATAACCTCTTTCATCAGCATCAATACCTAAAATTCTAACTGAATAACCTCCTTCAATTAAAAATGTATCGCCATCAATAACTTTAGTAACTAATTTTATAGCTCCGTCTGGAATTTCTGGAATATTTTTGCAAGTATTTTGAATTTCACTTTTTAAATAATTTTTATTTTCTATTTTTACAGATTCAATATAAAAAATAGCAAAAAGCAAAACCAAAAATAAAATTAAAAATTTAAATTTTAAAATATTTTTCATTAAATAATTTTAAAACAATATTAAATTGTAGTCTCTTTGTTAGTATTTAGTATTTTTAGCAAAATTTTTATCTAATCTCACTTCTTATCCAATCTAAATATTCTTTATTTACGTCAGCTTTAATTTTTATAATACAAGGAACTGTGTAAGGATGAATACTTTTTATTTCTTTTTTAATTTTTTCATAATTTTTCTCTAAAGTTTTAGCAATTACTATCCATTCTTTTGTTTTTTCAATTTTACCCTTCCACCAATAATAACTTTCAATAGGAAAAATATTCACACAAGCACATAATCTTTTTTCAACCAAAAATTTTCCAATTTTATGAGCAGTCTTTTTATCTGGATTTGTAATATAAACTAAAATCATTATTTATTACTTTGATAAATAAACCTTATAATAAATCCTTTTGCAAGTTTAAAAAACATTTTTTTTATTAATATAAAATTTATCTATTAAAAACTTCTCAATTTTTTCTATTTCTAGATTTACTTTTTCATCTTTTAAACTTCTTTCTGGATGATTAAAAATAAATCTTATTGTCATTGATTTTTTATCAGTAAAATAAACATCAATCAATTTTATTTCTTTTAAGTTGTCTTTTATAATCTTCATAAATTTGAAAATTTTTGCTAGTTGTGGTTTTAAAATCAAAAGGGATTAAATATTCATCTTTTACTAAAATATCATCAATTTTGCCATAATAAGTTATATTATGTTTTT
>JAPYWP010000056.1 GCA_028276315.1 Minisyncoccota bacterium
TTTTGTTGATTTCTCTATGTTTATCAAAATAATTTTTTAAAAGCGGATCATACTTGCTACCAATATAACCACCAGAAATTTTTTTAGGTCTTTTAATTTTAAATTTTACATCTAACCAAAAGCATCTCTGACAATCAATAAAAAGTTCAATTTGCGATCTTGAAATTTTATTGTTTTTTTTCATTAAATAATTTTAAATCATTTAAAACTTCTTCGGCATGAATTTCAGGTTTAACATTTTCATATATTTTGACAATTTTAAATTCTGGATTAATTAAAAATGATGTTCTTTTTGTCCCCATATAAGATCTGCCCATAAAAGTTTTTTTACTCCAAACACCATATTTTTTAACTATTTCTTTTTTCTCATCAGAAAGTAAATTAAAAGGCAAGTTATATTTTTGAGCAAACTTTTTATGACTTCCAACTGAATCAACGCTAATACCAAAAACAGTAATTTTTAATTTTTTAAAATTAGGAAAGGCATCTCTAATTGCACAAGCTTCTTTTGTACATCCTGGAGTATCATCTTTGGGATAAAAATAAAGCAAAATCCATTTTCCTTTATAATCAGAAAGCTTATGTAATTTTCCGTTTTGATCGGGTAAAACAAAATCTATGGCTAATTGTCCTTCTTTAATTTTTGCCATTAATTTATTTTAAAACATTTTTATATTATTTTAACTTACTTATAAAAATAAAACTACCTACTGTTATACTTATAATAATTATAACAAAATAAAAAATTATACCTTCTAAAAAAGTTAAAGGAATAAATTTTAATCTTCCAAGTAAAAATGCTAAAAACCAAGAGACAATAGAGATTATTCCCATACAAAAAGCAATCAAAGATTTTTTATTATAATTTTTAAAATCAATTTCTGTTAGCTTAGGCGAAACAAAGGTATTTAAAAAAAGACCATTAATAGTAATTACTAAAAAAATAAACATTTTTGTCATAAATTTTGTTGATACATGGTATTTTTCCATATCAGAAAAATAAATAAAAAAACCTGAAACAAAAATTAAACCTATCAAAAGCCATATTAGATCAGATAAATTTTCCATTATTTCTTTTTCCTTATCATCAATCTTTTTATCTAATAAAAACTTAAAAAATAGATAATCTACAACAACTACAATACCTAAGCCAACACCTGCAGCTAAAGCATGGATAAAAGTAGAAAAGAAAATGAATTCTTTTGAAATAAAAACCAAAATATCTCTGTAAATAATAAAACTAGAATAGAAAATTAAAATAGATAAAAACGCTGATATTAAACACCAAGAGCAAAATTTTCTTAATTTTGCTATTTGTATAAAAGTTAAATATAAAGAAAAAAGAAAGGCATATAAAGAAAGAAAAAACAAAATAAACTTAAAGAAATCTATATTTAAATTGAAGGCTAATAAAATTAAATAACCTAAAAATACGAAAGCATAATAAAAAATTCCCCATAAAGCAAGATCAATTCCTAAAAATAGAGAATATCTACTATGAATAACAGGTTCACAGGATGCTTTAAGTGGACAAAATAAAGTTTTCTTTTTAGATTTGTGAATATAAATATTTCTTGAAACTAAAAAGCCCAAAAATGAAGAAATTAAAATTAAAATTTGATATAACATTGCTAAATTTAAAATTTAATTATTCCTTCTTTAAAGCGCCAATTTCGAAACCCTCTAAAATTTTTTCCGGTTTTTCTTTACCACCATGCTCTCTAACAAATAAATCAGTTCCATCTTTGCCACAAATTTTTAAAATTTTATCAGCTCCACCTGGATGTTTATTAATCCAATTTGTTAAATCGTAAACATCTCCTCTTATAACTGTCCAGCAACTTTCCTTTGAATTATGATTTGATATTTCTTCCATTGTATAGATTTTTTCATTTTCTTTAGTTTTTTCTTCGCCAAAATTCTGTGTTAATTTTTCTTGATTTTGGCTTTGTATAGGCTGATCTTGCGGAGAACCTATTTCTTGTTTTTCGATTTTTATCTGATTTGGAGACGAAACTTCTTTTTGTTTATTTACATAAATAAAAATGCCTGCGACTATTAAAATTAAAAAAATAATTCCTCCTATTAAAATAATCTTTTTATTTGTTGATTTCATTTTTAATTTTAAATTTTAATTAATTTATGATTTTTATATAAGAATAAAAAAAATATATAAAAATTTTAAACTTATAATTTATTATATCAAAGTTTTATTTGAAAATCAAAAAATCAATTAAAAATTTAATAATCTATTTTTATTCTAAGATAAACTAGAAACATATTTTTCTATTCTTTCAACTGCTAATTTTGAGCTGATAACTGCCATTGGAATACCAGCCCCAGGTAAAGTTGAAGAGCCTACGTAAAAAACATTTTTAAAATTTTCGTCAAAATTTTTTGGTCTAAAATATCCTATTTGATTAAAATTATGAGATAATCCCAGTCCACTTCCTTTATATAAATTAAAATTATTTTGCCAATCTTCGGGTGTCCAAACAATTTTTAAAACAATATCTTTTTTAATATCTCTTCCTATTTTTTTTGAAAAATCATTTAAAATATTTGAAACAATTAAATCTTTATCGCTCCAATCTGATTTATAAATAAGATTAGGTACAGGGCAAACAAAAAATAAAGCTTCATATCCTGGAGGAGCACATTCTTTATTTTTTTTAGACAAAACATTGACATAATAATAAGGAACTTGAGGTAAATTTTTATCTTTAGTTATTTTTTGAGAATAATCTTTAAAATTATATCCAAGATAATAATTATGATAATATAAATTATCAAAATTACCTTTTACTCCTAAATAAATAGTTAAATATCCTGTTGTCCAATCCATTTTATTTAAATTCTCATCTGAATATTTTTTCTTTTTAAAAACTTTACCTCTAAAATAAGCTGCATCAGAATTAATTAAAAATATATCAGCTGACCATTTTTTGCCTTTTTGGTCTACTAAAAACTTAATTTTATTTCCTTCTTTTACAAAATCAACAATTTCAGTATTATAATTAAAAATAACATTATCTTTTTGAAGTTCTTTTACTAGTCCTTCTATAACTTTATACATACCACCCTTAACAAAATAATACCCGTCATTTTTAAACTCAACATAAGAAAGAAAAGTATAAATTGCCATTGTATCAAAAGGAGTTTTGCCTAAAAAGAAAGAAATTAAAGAAAAAATTATTCTTGCCTCTTCTGAAGAAAAATTTCTTTTGATTTCATAATAAAAACTTCTAAAAATATAAGGAAGATATCTTGGGTTTACTTTAATTAAAGTTAAAATATAATCAAGCAAAGTATTATAATTTTTTTGTATCACTTTATTAAATGTTTCATTAAAAATATCCTCAGATTTTTTTAAATAATCAATAAACTTCTGTTCAAAATTCTCCTCAATATTTTCAAATTGTTTTGATAATTTTTTAATATCTTTATATAAATTAAATACTTTTTTGTTATCTAAATTAATACTAAACAAAGGATCAAGCTCTTCATATGAAAAAGGTAAATTTATTCCGCAATCTTTTGCAAAATCTTTAAAAACATAAGACATAGTAAAAAAACTAGG
>JAPYWP010000014.1 GCA_028276315.1 Minisyncoccota bacterium
ATTTCAATAATTTTTTTTAAAGTTTCTTTAACTTCAGAAAAATTAAGTTTTATAGATTACATTATTCCTTCTTTAGTGCTTTCTATTTTCCCTTCATTTATAATTTTTAAAACAATTAGAGAAAATACTCAAAAAATTTCAAATAAACTATTTATAATTGCACATAAAGCTTTTGGATTTTCAGAAAAAGACATTATTTTGAAATTTATACCTAAAAATATTAGTGCTCCCGCAATAGCTTTAATTAGTAATCTTTCTCTTTATTATTTATCAACAATTTATGTTGTTGAGTTTGCATTTGGAATTAATGGGATTGGAGAACTTGCAGTTTCTTCTGCTCTTAACTATGATTTTCCCGTAGTTATTGGGGTAGCAATTTTAGTTTCAATAATTTACAATTTAATAAATATTTTAACGAAAGTTTTAATAGCAATTACAAATAAAGCATATATTTATGAAATTTCTAATTTATAAAATATTATTTTTAATTTTAGTTCTTTCAATATTAGGGAGTTTAATTTTAAAAGAAAATTCAAAAAAGATTAATCTTGATTTAAAATTTAAAGGACCTTCGTTTGAACATCCTTTAGGGACAGATGAGCTTGGCAGAGATATATTTTTAAGAACTATAACTGCCTTGGGTAATTCTTCTTTAATTGTTTTAATTGCATCTTTTATTTCTATATTTTTTGGTATATTGATTGGTGGTATTACTGGAATTAGTGAAAATAAAAAAATAAAATATATTTTTGAAAATACTTTTAATTTACTTTGGGCATTGCCTGGTATTCCATTTTTTGTGGCTATTTTAACTTATTTTCCAAGGAATATTTTTTCTGTAGCTATAACTATTTCAACATTAGCCTGGATAGTACCAGCTAGGACACTTAGATTTATTATTGAATCAGAAAAAAGAAAATTATATGTTCTAGCTTTAAAGAGTTTTGGGTATTCTAAATTAGATTTAATAAAATTTATTATTTACAATATAAAAGAACCATTTATTTTATCAACTCTTTTTACTTTTATTGATATTTTAGTTACAGAATTGAGTTTGTCATTTCTTGGTCTTAGCATTCAACCACCAGAACCATCTTTAGGTTCAATGATTTATAATTCAATTAATTATTTGAATAAATCAATATTTTTATTTATAGCACCATTTGGAGCTTTAATTTTTTTGTTGATTTCATTATTTTCAATTATTAACGAAATACAAAAATCAAAATATAATATTTTTCAAGAACTTATGTTATAATTTTTTTATGGATGAGGTAGAGAATTTTAAAAAAGAAATTGAAAAGATTAAAAATGATTTTAAAAATGAACTTTCAAAGATAAATGTATCAAGGCTTGGTCCATCAATGTTAGAAAATTATCTTATTAATATAGGTGGAAAACAGTATTATTTAAAGCAACTTGCAAATGTTTCTTTTTTGGGTGAGGGTGTTTTAAAGGTAGAGCCCTATACATTAGAGTATTTGCCAATGATAGAAGCTTCTCTTTCAAAAGCTAATTTAAATTTTACTGTTAGAAAAGAAAAAGATCATTTACATGTAAGACTATCACCACTTACAGAAGAGAGCAAAAAAAATTTTCTAAAAATTATAAGTGAAAAGAAAGAAAAAGTTAAAATTGAATCAAGAAAAGTAAGGGATGAATTTATAAATAAAATTAAAAGACAAAAAGAAGAAAAGAAAATAAGCGAGGATATGTTTTTTAAATCTAAGAAGAAAATAGATGAGATTATAGAAAATTTCAATAAAGAAATAGAGGAGATCTATAAAAATAAAGAAAAAGAAATATTAATGTAAAAAAAGACAAAAGTTAAAAATCAAAAGGCAAAAGCGAGAATCAGCTTGTTTTTATTCTATAATAAGGCATATGAGTAAAAAATTAAATTCTCCTTTTGGCGCCTCAGCTTTTATTATTTCTTTTAGAATTTTTAGATTTCTTTAAAAAACATACACTTAGTTGAGTTTGTGTAAGTTATAGAGAAAGATGTAAACTAATGAGAATTTGAAACGAACTAATATTAATATTAATTTTGGCTTAGTAATAATATTTTAAAAATTTGTTAATTTTATGTTATACTTTTATATCTAATTAATTTTATATTAAAATTAGGTGGTTATTTTTAGCGCATTATTTTTGTAACATCTATGGTTTTATTAATTATTATATTTATTGCAATATTAATTTTGGTTCATGAGTTTGGGCATTTTTTATTGGCTAAAAATTTTAAAGTAAAAGTTGAAGAATTTGGTATAGGATTCCCTCCAAGGATATTTAAATTTAAAAAAGATGAAACTATTTATTCTTTTAATTTAGTTCCACTTGGTGGTTTTGTAAGGCTTTATGGAGAAAATGAAAAAACTGGTAGTTTAGATAGCTTTTCTGATCAACCACCAAAAAATAGACTTTTTATTGTTTTAGCTGGAATTGTTTTTAATATTTTTTTAGCTTATTTTATTTTTAGTTTTATTTCTTTAACTGGCTTTATTAAACCTATATTTGATAATTCTCCAGGGAATTTAATGATTTTTGATGTTGCTTCATCTTCGCCAGCTAAGATTGCTGGTCTTGAAAAAGGAGATTTTATCTTAGGCTTTTCTAATTTTAAAGATTTTAAAAATTTTATAAATGAAAATTTAGGGAAAGAAATTGAACTTAAAATTAAAAGAAAAAATGATATTTTTACTGTTAAGTTAGTCCCAAGAATAAATTTTCCTAAAAATGAAGGTGCTATAGGTGTTAGTATTTTTACTGTTGATTATATTAAAGAAAAATTTCCTTTAAATTTTGTTTATGGGGCAAGATTAACTTTTGATTATCTGTCTCAGATGTTTTCTAAAATTTATGAGATTTTGAAAAATTTAATTACAGTTAAAAAAGTTCCTCAAGATGTAGTTGGGCCTGTTGGGATATTTAAAATACTTTTAAATTTAAAAGATTTTGGAATAAAATATTTAATATTTGTTTTCGGGGTTTTGTCTTTAAATTTAGCTGTAATTAATATTTTGCCCTTTCCTGCCCTAGATGGTGGGAGGTTGATTTTTATTTTGTTTGAGATGTTAAGCGGCAAGGAGGTAAATAAAAATTTAGAATCTATTTTTCATTTAATTGGTTTTGTGATCTTAATTTTAATTGCAATTTTAGTTACAATAAGAGATGTTAGAATTTTTATTTTATAATATTTTAAAATGTTACAATTAAAGTTATTTTATAAAATTTTAAATAAAGGAGAGTTGAATGAATTTTTATATTTAGATAGGCATCGCGAACCTTCAATCTCGCAACTGCTCTTAAAAGAAAAATTAAAAATTTTATAATATTTTAAAATGTTACAATTAAAGTTATTTTATAAAATTTTAAATAAAGGAGATTTGGATGAATTTTTATATTTAAAGAAGAGCCGCGGACCTCTAACATCACAATCACCCCTAAAAGAAAAATTAAAAATTTTATAATATTTTAAAATGTTACAGTCAAAGTTATTTTATTTTGCAAAAATTTTGAATAGGGAAGAGTTAGAATTTTTTATATTTAATAGAGGAGGCAAGTTTTCACTCCCGCAATCACCTTTAAAAGAAAAATTAAAAATTTTATAATATTTTAAAATGTTACAATCAAAGTTATTTTATTTTGCAAAAAAAGATTTTCCAAAAGATGAAGAGTCTTTAAATGCAAAATATTTAATTAGAGCTGGTTTTGTAGAAAAACTTTCTGCTGGAGTTTATCATTTTTTGCCTCTTGGACTTAGAGTTTTAAATAAGCTTGTTAATTTAGTAAGAAAAGAAATGAATCTTTTAGAGGCGCAGGAGGTTTTACTTCCAGCACTGCACCCAAAAGAAAATTGGTTAATTACTCAAAGATGGGAAAAATTTGATGCACTTTTTAAAATTAAAAGCAGAACAGAAAATGAATATGCTCTTGGCCCAACACATGAAGAAGTAATTTTTCCATTACTAAAAAAAGGAATACAATCTTATAAAGATTTACCTATAGCTTTATTTCAAATTCAAACAAAATTTAGGGATGAATTAAGAGCAAAAGCAGGACTTTTACGTTGCAGAGAATTTATAATGAAAGATCTTTATAGTTTTCATAAAGATTCAAAAGAAGTTGAAAAATACAAAGAAAAAGTTGATAAAGCTTATCTTAAAATATTTAAATTATTAAATTTACCTGTTTATAAAACATTAGCTAGTGGGGGAACTTTTAGTGACTTTTCTACAGAATTTCAAGTACCAACAGAAAACGGAGAAGATGAAATTTTTGTTTGTGAAAATTGTAATATTGCATGGAATAGAGAAATTTTTAATGAAATAAAATGTAAAAATTGCAAAAAAGAAGTTTTTAAAACAAAAGCAATTGAAGTTGGTAATACTTTTAATCTTGGTACTGGTTTTTCTGAAAAGTTTCAATTAAAATATAAAGATAAAAATGGAAAAGAAAATTTTGTTTTCGCTGGCTGCTATGGTTTAGGAATTACAAGATTAATTGGGGCTGTTGTTGAAGTTTTTCATGATGAAAATGGAATTATTTGGCCTAAAATTATTTCTCCTTATTCAATACACTTTTTAATATTAAAAGAAAAAATAAAATTAAAAGATTATGAAAAAATATTTGAAATTTTTGAAAAGTTTAATTTAGATTTTTTGATTGATGATAGAAAAGTAAGTTTTGGACAAAAATTAGTAGAAAGCGATCTTTTAGGAATTAGTTTGAGGATTATTACAAGTGATAAATTAAAAGATAAATTTGAAGTTAAATTAAGAGATAAAAAAGATGTTAAAATTTTAAATAGGAATCAATTAGTTAATTTTTTAAAAGATTATGTTTCTAAAATCCCTTTTTCCAAAATTTAAAATAGGAGTTGATCTTGGGACCTCAAATACATTAGTTTATATTGCTGGAAAGGGAATAAAATTGATAGAACCATCTGTTATTGCTCTACGGAAAGATACACAAGAAATTATTGCTTTTGGTAAAGAAGCAAAAAAAATGATAGGAAGAACCCCACCGAATATTGTTGCAATAAAGCCTCTTATAAATGGAGTTGTTTCTGATTTCGAGGCCACTATGTGGGTTTTTAAATTAATAATTGAAAGATTTGCCAATACATTTAAAAATATAATTATGGTTGTTGCAATTCCTCCAGAAATAACTGAAGTTCAGAAAAAAGCAGTTATAGATGCTGCAAAAAATGCTGGTGCAGATAAAGTTTATCTTATTGTTCAAAATTTAGCGGCTGCAATTGGTTCTAATTTAAACATAGAAGAAGCAAAAGGTATTTTACTTGTTGATATTGGTGGTGGTACAACAGATATTGGTGTTATTTCCTTAGGTGGACTTGTTATTTCAAAAACTTTAAAAATTGCAGGAGATAGATTTGATCAAGATATAGTAAATTATGTAAGGGATGAATTAAAATTAGTTATTTCTAATGAAATGGCAGAAGAGGCTAAAATTTCAATTTTCTCGATAACTAATGAGACAAATGAGAAAAATTTTATTTTAAAAGGAAGAGATGTAATAACTGGACTTCCAAAACAAGTTTATATTACTCCTACACAAATAAAGCAAGCACTACAAGAATCTATAGAAATTATTGTAAATAATATTAAAGATATAATTGAAACATCGCCTCCAGAGATAGTTAGTGATATATTAAATCAAGGAATATATCTTTCTGGTGGTGGCTCTTTAATTAAAAATTTAGCATCAGAAATTGAAAAAGAAACAGGTCTTAGAACTACTTTAGTTGAAAATCCTTTAACAGCAACTATTGATGGAATTGGTAAGGTTTTAGAGAATTTTGATTATTATAAAAAATATTTAGAAGTTTTATGATAAAGATATTAAAAGGTAAAATACAACCAAAATCAAAAATTATTTTAAGAGAAGCTTTAATTTTTATTTTAGTAAATCTTTTTATATTTTTTATTTTTAATTCAAATATAACCATAGCGTCAAATTTTGTTGAAAATAATAAGAACAATTTTAAAAATTTTTTTTCAATCTTAGATTATCTTAAAGTTTATTTTCTAAATTTTAAAAAAGAAACAAAAGAAAATATTGAAGAAAAAGTTTTAGATTTTATTTTAAAATTTGAAAACCAGAAAAAAGAAATTGAAAAATCTCTAAAAAATAAAAATAATTTTGAAATAGTAGAGATAAGTTGGATTAATAATAAAGGTCAAATTTTTATAAAAGATAATTTAAAAGCAGGAGTTTTAATGACGCCAGAATTTGTTTTAGTTGGAAAGGTTTTTAATTTTGATAATTCATCTAAAATAACTTCTATTTTAGAGACAAATTTTGAATTTAATATTGCTAAAGAGGATGGTGAGTTTATTGGTTTGGCAAAGACTGTTGGATTAGGGCTTTTAGAAACAACAGTTGAATTAGATAAAAACATAAAAGAAGATGATTTAATTTTTACTAGTGGAAAAGATGGAATTTTTAAGCCAGGAATTATTGTTGGGAAAGTTGTAAAAGTTAAAGAAGGTCCTGTTAATAAAAAAGTTCTTATAAAGACATTTTTTGAGCCATCAAAAACACACTATTTAGTTTTATTTTATGATTAACTTTTTAGCGCCTGTTTTATTTCAAATTCTATTTTATAAATTTTTTTGGTTTTTTATTTTTTTCACATTTTTTTATTTTAAAGAAAATTTTAGGGTTTTTTATTTTGTTTTTTTGCCCGGGATTTTATTTGATATTTTAGAAAAAAACCCCGTTGGTTTAACAAATATTTTAATAAGTATTTTTGCTATTTTAATTGTAATTTTAGATAAGTATTTTAATATTCCAAGATTTTTGAAATTTTTAATTTTTACTCTATTTTTTTTGCCCTTTTTGATTTTTGTAAATTACTTTTTGATTTCAAAATTATATTTTTTTAATTTGGTTTTAATTTTTATTTTAAATTTTCCATTTTTGATTTTAGCTTATATATTTTCATATGAGAGATAAAGAAATAAAAGAGATAGAGAATTTTTTGGATGAAAATTTTGGTTTTAAATTAAGATTAGAGACAAAAGCTAAAAGTTTTTCATTTATTAATATTTTGTTTTTTATAGTTACTTTTATTTTATTAATTTATGGAGCAAAACTTACGATTTTAGATTTTCAAAAAAATAGAAAGATTAGCGAATCGCATTATTATTACACAATACCATTTTTTCCTCAAAGAGGGAGCATAATTAGCTCTGATAATTATACCTTATCAGATAATAAGATTGGTTTTGATCTTATAATTGATCTTGTAATTTTAAGAAGTGATGAGAAGATTTTTAAAGAAACTATTAAGTTTTTAGAAGATATAGATATTTTAAAAGAAGATGGAGAAATAACAAAAAAATATTTAGAAGAAGAAATGAAAAAACAAAGTCAAATTATTTTAAGGAATATAGGTGAAGATAAAGCAATTTTAGTAAAAAATAGAAATTTACCAACTTTAATAGTTATAGAAAGTTATACCCGTAATTACTCTTATCCATATTTTTCTCACGTTATTGGAACTTTAAGTAATAATAAAATTAATGGCGCTTCTGGTTTAGAGAAGATTTATGATAATTTTCTTTTAGGTGATTTTGGTTTTAAAAAATATTTAAGAGATGCAAGAGGAAAAATTTTAAAAGAACTTGAAGAGAAAAAACCAAAGCCAGGCTATCATTTAATAACTACTTTAAATTTTAAATTGCAAAAAATAATTTATGAAGAGTTTGAAAATTTTTTTAAAGAAAAAGATATAAATAAAGGAGCAATTATTTTTATGGATAAAGATGGAAAAATTTTAGCGCTTTCGAGTTTTCCAGCATTTGATAATAATCTTTTTTCTAAATTTTTGTCAAAAAAAGAAGATAAAGAAAAATTAAAAAATATTTTACAAAGTAAAGATTCGCCATTGTTTAATAGAGCAACAATGGGTATTTATATGCCAGGATCTACTATAAAGCCACTTCTTGCAACTGCAGCACTTGAACTTGGGAAAATAAAACCTGAAGATAAAATTCTTTCTACGGGTAAAATTTCTTTTAAAAGTCCTTATAGTGATAAAATTTATGTTTTTAAAGATTGGAAAGAGGGTGGCCATGGATGGGTAAATATGCAAGATGCAATTAGAGAGTCTGTTAATACATATTTTTATATTTTAGGGGAAAGACTCGGTTTTGAAAATATTTTAAATTTTTTTAAAAAAGTTCTTTTTGATAAAATTTCCGGAATTGATTTGGAAGAAAAAGCTGGATATTTGCCAGAAAAAATTGAATTTTTAGGAGATGTTCTGAATCTTTCAATAGGTCAAGGTAAAATTGGGATAACTCCATTAAGATTAATTTTAATGATGCAAGCTTTAGCTTTAAATAAAATTGTAAAACCATTTATTGTTGAAAAGATAATTGATGAAGATGGAAATGTTATTTTAGAAAGAAAACCAGAGATTGTTTTAGAAAATATTTTTAAAGAAGAAAATCTTGAAATTGTTAAGAAAGGAATGGAAATGGTTGTTAAAGATGGTTTTGGTAGACCACTTGAAAAATTTCATGTTGCTGGAAAAACTGGTACTCCACAAGCAGGAGAAAGTATTAATGGTGTTTTTGTGGGATATTTTCCAAGAGAAAATCCAAAATATTTTTTTGTTGTTTTTTTAGAAAATTCCAAAAATTGGTCACTTTCTGCAATAGAATTATCTTCAAAAATTTTAGATAGAGCATTTAAAGAAGGAGTATTTAAGTAAAAATAAAAAACCCTCCACAGATGTGGAGGGATAAAAATACTACATCAACCCATGAAGCATCTCCTCACCGAAAATTTTACCCCCCTTTTTTATGAAAATTCCAAATACATACGTTCCGGTAATTATGCAGTCGCTCCTATAATCGTAATATAAAGCCATAAAATCGCTAAACTTACTTAGTCCTCTATATATAACAACTTCTAAAGAGTAAACATCTATTTCAGCCAACTCATCGCCGCATAATATTAATTTATTTTGGGGGATCGGTGTGATAGCATTGATATGCTTAATTTCTTTAACATCAAAAACCTCTACTTTTTCTTCTTTATTAAATCTTATTAGACGAGGAGGAGTATCTTCTGTAGAGAACCATATGTTGTCGCCATTTTGGGTAAAACATCCATCAGTTATATTACATTTTTCCTCATAAACGACTAATATGTTTAATTCTCCTATAACTTTGCATACTCCCCTATCTGTTCCTATCCACACCTCATCTTTATAAGGATGGCACACAATGGTTTTAATTTTACCACTTGGCAGTTTTGAATGGATTGTTAAATTTGTTATAAGTTTTAACTCATCCCCAATAAAATAACCAATCGAAATTCCGTTTCCTGTTCCTATCCAAATTCTATTTTTACTATCTTTACATAAAACTGTTATGTGCTTATTGATTGGATAGTAGAATTTATGTTTTTTGGTTAATAAATTCATTAAGATCAAACCACCCTTCGTTCCGATCAAAACTTTGTTATCAATTTCCAATAGAGAAGTTACATTAACTTTATCTTTGAATTTTAGTAGAATCTCCCCTAAATTAATAGGCGTTGCTCCCAAAATTCTTTCATTTTTTAGTTGAATTTTATTTTGCTTTACTTGTTTTACATCAATGAAATAAGAATTCATAACTTCATCATAGATCGTGTCTATGAATCCTCTCTCTGCGTCAATATTTAACGAAAAAATTCCAATATCTGTACCAACTAATAATTTTTCGCCAACTCTCTTGATGATGTTTATCTTTGGGACTATAATAGAAGAGCCCCCAATTTTGCTTTTGATTAAAAGCATAATTTTCGCCTCCTTTATTTTTTTATTATTTGCATTTTAATATAATTATATCATAATATAATTAAATTATGAAAGACATTAAGGATATTTCTAATGAGGAAATTTGTAAAATTTTAAGAGAGCTTTCTATTTTTTATGAGATAAAAGATATTGAATTTAAATCAAGGGCTATAGATAAGGCAC
>JAPYWP010000015.1 GCA_028276315.1 Minisyncoccota bacterium
TACAAATATACTTTTGATTTAATAAAAAATTTAAATCAATTTGAAAAATTTTTACCCAATGAGACAAAAAGATTTTATAAAGAATGGGTCAGATTTTTTAATAATAAAACATGATTGTATCCGAAAACGACAAAAAAAGAGAAATTTTCATATGTACAACCTTCAGAGATTTTAATGGTACAGAGAATGATGAAATACAGAAATTGTTTTTAGAATCGCTTAAAAATCAAACCTACCAAAATTTCGAATTAGTAGTAACAATTTTTAAAGAAAAAAATGTAGAGAATAAAATAAAAGAATTTAATTTACCGGTGAAATTTTATTATGATTCTTCTCAAGATTATAAATACTCACATACAGAGGTATTATTAAATTGTATAAAAGAAGCAGATAATATGTTGTTTAATGCTATTATTGTTTGGACAACTGCTGATGTTATTTTTGAAAATAATTTTTTCGAAATTATTAATAATTATTTATCTCAAAACGGCGTTGCTATTATTCACCCTCATTATATTTATAGAAATATAAACGATTTTATAAAAAATAGTAATTCAATATTAACATTAAGATCAGGCATGGATGTTATTGTATTTGATGGCTCTTTGTTTTATAACAAAAATATTTTAGAAGATATCAAAAAATATAAAAATGTAAACTGGGGTCTTTTTGAACATTTCTTATGTGCTCTAGGATTTTTATATGCTAAAAAAAGAATTAATTTATTCTACAAAACAAAAGTTAAAAAAATTATCAATAATTTGTCAATTCTTCAAGAATCGATGCCTATAGCAGATCCCAGAAATATAGATTCTTTTAAAAAATTTTTAAAAGAAAAACATCTTAGTTATGATTTTTTTTATTTATTTAAATGCAACAAAATTTTTGATATTTACGATGGAAACAAATTGAAATATTATTGGGAATTAAAAAATTATTTTTTTACTAAAGATTTTTTGTTTTCTTTGATACCAAAAAGATTAAAATTTTTATTAAAGGATTTATTCTTTAAAAATAAATAGATATGAAAATTAGCATAATAGTTCCAACAATAAGAGAAAATTCAATATTAAGATTTTTAAATGAATGGAGTGTGATTTTTCAAAAAGAAAATATAAATTTAATTGTAATTGAAGATAACCCACAAAAGACTTTTAATATTAAAAAAGATTCTTATAAATTTATTATTAATCATTATTCTTGGGAAGATATAGAAAAAGATCTGGGTAAAGATAGTTGGATAATTCCAAGAAGAACTTCCGCTATTAAAAGTTATGGTTTTTGGAAAGCTTATCAAGAAAAAGCAGATTTGATTATTACGTTAGATGATGATTGCTATCCAATAGAAAATTATTTAAAAAATTTTCAAAAAGGTAATTTAATACAAATTTATAAAAACAATCTTTTTAAAAATAAATTTAGAGAAACAGCATGGGTTTCTACAATAAATCAAATTCAACCAAGAGGATTGCCTTACAAAAGATTAGAAAGAATAATAAATTCTCAGCAAATAATTTTAAATCATGGTTTATGGGCAAACATTCCGGATTTAGACGCTAAAACACAATTATTAACTAAAACAATTCCTAAAATAGAAAAATATTTTGCAAATCAGTTAATTCCTCAAGGCAAATATTTCTCGATGTGCGGGATGAATATAGGATGGAAAAAAGAATTAACACCAACAATGTATTTTATGTTAATGGGCAAAGATAAAAATGAAAAAAGTTGGGGATTTGATAGATTTGATGATATATGGGCCGGTATATTTACTAAAAAAATTTGTGATTATTTAGGATATATGATAATATCTGGATATCCAGTTGTTTGGCATGATAGAGCTAGCGATCCTTATAGAAATTTAGAAAAAGAAAAAACAGGAATAAAAGTAAACGAATATTTATGGCAAGAAGTTGATAAAATTAAGCTGACAAAATCAAATTTTAAAGAATGTTATAAAGAATTAGCAGAAAAATTAAATTTAAAAACTGATTATTTTAAAAAACTTAAAAAAGCAATGATTATTTGGTCAGAATTATTTTAAATTTTAAAAATATGAAAGATAAAGTTTTTGCAATTTTACTTTGTTACAATACTCCCCATGAAAGATTAAAAGAAATTATAGAGAATATAATAAACCAGACTTATGAAGTTTATAGGGTTTTAATTTGGGATAATGCTTCCCCCAATAAAATTGATGAGTTTTTATCAGAGAATAACTTTTTAAACAACGGGAAAATTATTTATATTAAATCACAAGAAAATCTGGGAGCAGGGGGTGGATTTTCTGCTGCGATTGAATATATAGAAAATAAATTTAAAGATTTTGATTGGATATGGTTTATTGAAGATGATGTAAAACCAGAAATCAATTGCTTAGAAACCATGATAAAATTTAAAAATTCATCTAAGTTTATTTGTCCTGTAAGAAAGTTTAAAGATGGTACTATAGCTGATTATCAAACTTTTTATGATTATAAAATTCAAAGTTGGGTTAGTATTAAAAACAAAAGAAATGACTATTGTTATATTAATGTCAAAACTTTTGAAGGCATTTTAGTACATAAAGAATTATTTAAAATTATTGGTTTGCCACCGAAAGAAAATTTTATTATGCATGATGATGAAATTTTTACACTAAATGCCTCTTTGTATGAAAATATTCTTCTTGCAAAAAATGCTCATATTACTATTTTAAAAGATAAAGAAAGCTATTATTTAAGTCCAAGATCAGCATATTATATTCTAAGAAATTTATTTTTAATTAAAAATTTTTTAGAAAAGAATGATATGTTCTCAATAAGAGTAAAAGTTGTTTTTTATATACTTTTTATTTGGAGAGCATTTTTTTATTGTTTTAAATTTACCTTTATCCATCCAAACGCTAAAGGTATTTATGCTGTAATTATGAGCATCATTCATGGATTAAAAGGTCGATTTGGAAGATATTTTTAACCCCCAATTTTTAAGAAAAATTTTTTATAATAAGTAAATTTCACTTGGTTAAAATTAAGCAAGAAATTAATTTCACTTATATGGAAGAAAAATTAAACAATAAAATTTATAACTTTTGCAGTTTATTTTCTAATTTTATATAATTAATTTATGGATATTCAAAATTTGTATGAAAAACAATATCGGGAAGGTAAGTTAAAGTCGGATTATGCTTCTTTTAAAATCTTAAGAAAGTTATTTAAAAAGTTTAATAAGTCAAGGGAAGATATAGCAGAAAGATTTTTAGAAAAAGGAGAAAGAATACTTGATATTGGATGTGGTGACGGAACTTTTTTACTTAAAGCCAGCCGATTTTACAATGAGTTATATGGCATAGATATTGTTGATTCAAGAATTAAAAAAGCAGAAGAATTTTTAAACAATTCGGTTTCTTCAGATAAAATTCATTTATTCGTTGAAGACGTAAATAATGGGTTGACTTTCTTTAATGATAATTTTTTTGATTGTGTATCTATTATTGCTGTATTGGAACATTTATTTGACCCATTTTTAATAATTAGAGAAATAAAAAGAGTTTTAAAACCAGGCGGGATATTGATTTTAGAAGTTCCAAATATTGGCTATATTAAGCATAGAATTAAATTATTATTTGGAAAACTACCCATTACATCGTCCCCTTATAATTGGCAAGAAATAGGATGGGATGGCGGACACCTACATTATTTTACTTTAGGATCATTAAAATGGCTTCTTGGTTTATACTCTTTGAAAATAGAACAAGTAAGTGGTTCAGGATTGTTTGCCGATTTTAGAAATTTTTATCCATCTCTTTTATGTGGCGATATTATTTTAAAAGCACAAAAATGAAAATTTTGTTAGTTCATAATATAATCTCTCCTTATAAAGTTTTTTTATTTAATGAAATAGCCAAGTTAATAGATAACTTTTCAGTAATTTTTATAGCCGAAACTGAAAAAATAAGAGAATGGAAAACAAATTTTAGTGAAATAAATTTTCATTTTAGTTTACTATTTCCCCAAAAGAGAATAGAGGATATAAGTTTGATAGAACTAACCAGAAAACTTCTAAAAAATTTAAGAAGCGAAAACCCAGATATTTTAATTATTGATGGTTACTCTCATATAGGATTTTGGATAGCAATGTTATGGGGAAAATTTAATAATAAAAAGCTGGTTTTGTGGTCATCTACCACAGAGCAAGATAAAAAAAGATTTTTTCTAAAAGAACTTTTAAAAAAATTTTTTATTAAGCAATTTCATTATGCTAATGTATATGGAAGGAAAAGCAAAAATTATTTAGAAAAATTAGGTTTTGAGTCAGATAAAATTTTTATAATGGGTAATGTAACTGATAATAATTTTTATTCAGAAAATTGTTATAACTTTCGAAAGGAAAAAGATAATATAATTAAAGAATTCAATTTACTTCCTAATAATTTTATATTTGTTGGTAGATTTGCTCCAGAAAAAAATATATTTACTCTACTTGAAACATATAAAGAAGCAGAAATTGAGAGATATAATTGGGGATTAATACTTGTAGGGGGTGGTCCATTAAATAAAGAGATAAAGAATTATATAGCTAAAAATAATTTAAAGAAAGTATTCTTACCTGGTTTCTTGGATAAAAAGGAATTATGTAAATTTTATGCTGTAAGCGATGTTTTAGTTTTGCCAAGTATTAGTGAATCATGGGGTCTTGTTGTTAATGAAGCTATGAGCTGTGGATTGGCTATTATTGTTTCTTCAAATTGCGGATGTTATCCAGATCTCGTCAAAGATGGTGTTAATGGTTTTTCATTTAACCCGTATAACAAAGAAGAACTTAAGAAAATTATGTTATCTATTGTTAAGAGAGAGTATAACTTAGATGAGCTAAAATTAAACTCATTAAAAATAATCAAAGACTTTACGTTAGAATCTGCTGCCAAAATAGTTAAGAAAACAATAGATTTATTATCCGTTAAATGAAAATTATGTATCATGTATCCCGAGGTATATTTTGCTAAAATTAAGCAAGAAATAAAAAGAGCATTAGGAGTATTTTATTACCCCTCTTTTAAAATAAATAAAATATTTGATAATAAACCAAAATTTATAATTTTAGTGTATCATTCTATACATCCAAGACATCCTTGGTCTATTTCTCCAAATAAATTTGAGGAACAAATTAAATTTATTTCTTCGAATTATCCAATTCTGTCATTAGGAGATTTTTTTAATTTTAAAGAAAATTCTATCTCTATAACTTTTGATGACGGTTATGAGGATAATTTTTATTATGCCTTGCCGATTCTTAAAAAATATAATTTAAATGCTACTTTTTTTATTTGTTCAGGATTTATTACTAAAGAAATAGACATCGCTAAAGATGGACCTTACAAAGGACTTAGGCCTTTAACTATTGAGATGATTAAAGAAATGAAAAAAGAAGGAATGAATTTTGGTTCGCATACTCACGCTCATCCTATTTTATCGAAAGTCTCACTGTCTCAAGCTAAAGAAGATATACATAAATCAAAAATTATTTTAGAGAGTATTTTAGAAGAAAAAATAAATTTATTTGCTTATCCATTTGGTCAATTAAACACTTTTAACGATAACATTATATCGGTTTTAAAGGAAGAAGGCTTTCAATTATCTTGTTCTACGATTTGGGGAAATAATAATAAACATACTAATCCTTTTATACTTAGACGGATAAGAATTGATCCCATGGATACTTTAAGAGATTTTAAAGATAAAATCGAAGGTAAATGGGATTTTATTAAGTGGTTTCATTATTTAAAATGGATAACATAATAGAGAAATATATTAAAATTTTTTGTTGTCCTAATGATCATTGCTCTTTGGAATTATACAAAAATTATTTGAAATGCCCAAAATGCAAAAGGAGATTTTCTATTTTTAGCAAAAATTTCGTTGAAATTTTACCTAAAGAAATTCCACAATGGGATTTAAGTAGTGAAGATAATAAACAGGCCGAGGAAGAATATAAAAGAATTTGTTTGGAAAAATTTACCTGGACAGAAAATCCAAAAGGGTGGGGATTTTTCCCAGAACTACATGCTGGTTCAAGGGCATTTGTTAAAAAAGAAATAGATAAAATTAAAAATATGATATTATCTTATCGCCAAAACGGATTAATAATTGATGTTTCTGGCGGCTCTGGCAATTATAGTCTTCCTCTTTCATCTATGGCCTCTCTAATGATACATTGCGAAACAGATATACAATCTTTATTAACTGCTTATTATCAGGCAAATAAATTAAAAATTAAAAATATAATTTTTGTTAGAGCTAATTATTTGAAGTTACCTTTCCAAGATAATACTTTTGATGTTATAATTTGCACAGATACTTTAGAAAGAGGAAGAAATCATGAAATTAAGCTAATTAAAGAAATTTATAGAATTTTAAAAGAAGGTGGTATAGGCATTCTTGATTTTCATAATTTACGACCATTGGCAAAAACTTTTAATCCTAAAATTACTTTTTATTCAAAAAGGGAAATAGAAGTTTTTTTAATGAAATTAAATATAAAAAACTTTGAGATTTATCCTTTTGGATATTTTCCCACAAGTTTAGCTTTGAGTGAAAGTATGTATTTGTTTTTGGATAAATTTTTGTTCTTTCTTCCACCCATTCGATATATTGTAGTAATAAAAAAATAAAACAAATGAAAAAAATATTAATAATCAACACAACTTTTTCTTTTGGTGGAGCAGCAAAGATAGCGAGATTGCTTTTTGAATTTTTAAATAGAGAGAGTAGTTTTGAGACATTTTTTGCTTATGGTAGGGGGCCGGAAATAAATGATAGCAATGTTATTAAATTTGGCAATGATTTAGAAGTTTTGTTACACGGTTTTTTGACTAGATTTTTGGGATTAGAAGGAATGGGTAGTTTTTTTTCTACTCAAAAATTAATAAAATTTATAAAATCTCAAAACTTTGATATTATTCATCTTCATAATCTTCATGGTTATTATTTAAATTTTTTTAGCTTAATAAAATTTTTAATAAATGAAAAATATAAAGTAGTTTGGACGCTTCACGATGAATGGCCGATTACTTGGATGCCTGCTCATAGTATGGGATGTTATCATTGTAAAACTTTAATAGGTAAATGCCATAATAAATATCCATATCCTAAGACATATTGTAAGGTTTTTGCTAGATATATGTTGGAAAAGAAAAAAGAAATTTTTAGTAATTTTTCGTCTACAATTGTTTGTCCTTCAAAATGGCTTTATGAACAGATAAAAAATAGTTTTCTCCGAGAAAAAAGAATAGAATTAATATACAATGGTGTTGATATTAATATTTATAGACCATTAAAGAATAAAGATTTTTTGAGAACTAAGTATGATATCCCAAAAGATAAAATTGTTATTTTAGTTATGGGATCAAGGAAAAAAGATCCTTCGAAAGGAATTGATTTTATTAAGAAGGTTATTTTGAAAACTCAAAAAAATAAAAATATAATTTTTATCGGAGTAGGTAATTTTAATTTTTATAGTCCTAATTTTATAAAACTTGGATACATTCAGGATGAAAAGAAGTTAGTAGAAATTTATAATATAAGTGATGTATTTTTGTTTTTAAGTTTAGCAGAAACTTCTCCGCTTTCTATCCTAGAGGCAATGGCATGTGGTTTACCAGTAATTGCATTTAATGTGGGCCCAGTTAGTGAATTTATTGATAGTAGAAATGGTTGGATATTCGATGTTGGAGAAGAGGACAAAATAGAAAGTTTAATAAATACTCTTTCTACGAGGAAAGATTTAATTAATTTTCAAAAAAGTTCAAGAGAGAAAGCTTTAAATTTTTCTTTAGATAAAATGTTGAAAAAATATTTAGAAATTTATAATAACATATAAAACAATGAAAGTTTCAATTATTACGCCATCATTTAATAGCGCAAAAACGGTTGAGGAGACAATAAAAAGCGTCTTGGGGCAAAGTTATAAAGATATTGAATATATTATTATTGATGGCGGATCAAAAGATAAAACTTTAGAAATTGTAAATAAATATAAAGATAAAATTTCAAAAATTATTTCTGAGCCTGATAAAGGAATTTATGACGCAATGAATAAAGGAGTAAAATTAGCAAGCGGTGAAATTATTGGCATTTTAAATTCAGATGATTTATATGCTGATGAAAAAGTTATTGAAGAAGTTGTTAAGACTTTTGAAAATTATGATGTTGAATGCGTTTGGGGCGATTTGGTTTATTTTACGGATGATCCAAATAAAATTATAAGAATTTGGAGATCTTCTGATTATAAAGAAGGTTTATTTGAAAAAGGTTGGGTTCCACCGCATCCAACTTTTTTTGTAAAAAAAGAAGTTTATGAAAAATATGGATATTTTAGATTAGATTTTAAAGTTGCTTCTGATTATGAGCTTATGTTTAGGTTTTTGAAAAAATATAAAATCAAAGGGAAGTATATTCCCAAAGTTTTAGTTAAAATGAGAGCAGGCGGTAATGCTAATAAATTAAAAAATATTATTAAAGGAAATTTAGAATGCATAAGAGCTTGGAAAGTAAATGGTTTTAAAATGCCTTTTTATACTCCGATCTTTCGTTTTTTTCGCCGCCTCCCCCAACTTTTAAAAATTTAAATCTTGATTTATAACTAAACTAAAGTGGAGTAAAAATTTAAAAATTGCTATATTGTTATTATTTTCTGATTATTAATTTTATTTTTACTCAAGTTGTTTCTAGGGTTATTTTATCCAAAAATCTATAAAATACTAAAAGTTAAACTTTTTTAATTTTTTTTAAAAAATAGGTGAATCAACACTACTTATATTATGATATAAGAACGGTTAATTGAACACAAAGTTTTTAGCTAAATAGAAATTTTTTATAATAAACTTATGATCAAAAAACTGGTAATTTTTTTCATTTTAATTTTATTTTTGCTTTTGTATTTTTTAATTCCTAAAGATAAAAAAGATTTTGTACATTTTAATTTAGAAGAGAAAAATTATTTGCTTAAAGAGGCGAAAGCTCCAAAAGAATGGCAAGAGGGGCTTAGTTTTGTTAAAAAACCTGTTGATTATGATGGTATGATTTTTATTTTTCCTGATAAGCAAATAAGGTATTTTTGGAATAAGAATACTTTTGTTGATTTAGAAATTTTCTGGTTAGATGATGATAAAGTTGTCGGTAAAAGTTATTTACCATCCATTTTAAAAACAAAAAATGTTATTACTATAACTTCACCTGCCCCCGTTAATAAAGTTGTAGAAATTATAAAATAAAATGTTAAAATTAATTTATGGCTGGGATAAAGAATGATGAATGGATAAAATATATGGCAAGAAAACATAAGATGATTGAACCTTTTTCTGAAAGGCTCATTCGTAAAGGAAAAATTTCTTATGGTCTTTCAAGTTATGGCTATGATATGAGAGTTGCTGATGAATTTTATATCTTTCATAATGCTTATCCAACAGAAATAATTGATCCAAAAAATTTTAAAGAAGATTATTTTATAAAGCATAAAGGTAAATTTTGTATTGTCCCTCCCAATTCATTTGTTTTAGCAAGATCAGTTGAGTATTTTAGAATTCCAAGAAATGTTTTAGCTATTGTTTTAGGAAAATCAAGTTATGCAAGATGTGGAATTATTGTAAATGTTACACCTCTTGAACCAGAATTCGAAGGAGTTATAACCATAGAAATCTCCAACACTACTCCTCTTCCTGCAAAAATTTATGCTAATGAAGGAATAGCTCAAGTAATCTTTTTAGAAGCTGATGAACCTTGTAAAATTTCTTATGCAGATAGAAAAGGAAAATATCAAAATCAAA
>JAPYWP010000016.1 GCA_028276315.1 Minisyncoccota bacterium
TTTTATCAAAAGAGATATGGTTTAAAATTAAATAAACTTGTAAAGTAATAAAAGTTATTAAAATTACGTTTTTAAATACAAAACCCTCAAAAAGAAAAACTAAAATGCTAAAAATTATAAAATAAAACAAATTAAAATTACCGAAACTTATTGCAAAAATGAAATAATAAGGAAATAAATTAGTTTTATTTAAAAACCAAAAAAGATTATGAAGTAAAAAATAAAAAATAGAAAGGCAAATTCCAAAAAACGAATTTTCAAAAAAAGCAAAAAAAATGAAACTAGAAATTAAACTTTTTACAATAAAAATCAATTTAAAATTAAAATAAAAAGTTAAAAGAAGTGTTAAAAATAATATTAAAAAGAAAATTTTATAGTGAAAATTTAAAAAAAGTAATGATGCAAAAATAAAATTAATTAAAATAATTTTAAATGTCGATATTTTTTGCATGAGGTGCGTGTATCTCTATAAATTTTTTCCTTGGCTCAACTTCTTCTCCCATCAAAATACTAAAATATCTTTCTGCTTCTTCTGCATCTTTAATTGTAACTTTTTTTAAAATTCTTTTTTGAGGATCCATTGTTGTTTCCCATAATTCTTCTGGATTCATTTCTCCAAGACCTTTGTATCTTTGGACTTCAAATTTTAATTTTTTATTTGAAAGTTCTTTTACTATTTTTTCTTTTTCTTCATCAGAATAAGCATAATAAACTTCTTTTCCTGCTAAAATTTTATAAAGAGGCGGTTGAGCAATATAAACATGCCCTTTTTCAATTAATGGACGGAAATATCTATAAAATAAAGTTAAAAGCAATGTTCGAATATGGGAGCCATCAATATCAGCGTCGGTTGCAATAATTATTTTTGAATATCTTAATCCATCATAATTAAAATCTTTTCCAAAATTTGTGCCTAATGCAATTATTAAATTTTTTATTTCTTCTGATTTTAATATTTTATCTATTCTTGCTTTCTCAACATTTAAAATTTTCCCTCTTAAAGGAAAAACAGCTTGGAAAATTCTGTTTCTTGCTTGTTTTGCAGAACCACCAGCTGAATCTCCTTCAACTATAAAAATTTCTGCCTCATCTTTTTTTCTTGTAGAACAATCAGCTAATTTACCAGGTAAGTTAAAACCAGTTAGCGCACTTTTTCTTAAAATAGATTCTTTTGCTAATTTTGCAGCTTTCCTTGCTTTATAAGATAACAAAACTTTATTAAATATATTTTTTGCATCACTCTGATTTATTTCAAGAAATTCTTTAAATCTTTTTTGAACTATATTTTCAACAATTGATCTTACTTCTGGATTTCCAAGTTTTGATTTTGTTTGACCTTCAAATTGAGGATTTGGCATTTTTACTGAAACTATACCCAAAAGCCCTTCTCTTACATCATCTCCAGAAAAATTTTCGTCTTTTTCTTTTAACAAACCTTTTTCTCTTGCAAATTCATTTATAGCTTTTGTAATTCCTGATCTAAAACCAGTAAGATGAGTTCCACCTTCTTGATTTTTAATATTATTTGTAAAAGAAAGCTCTATTGTTTCAACTCCATCTATATAAAATACACCAACCTCAACAAATACATCACCCTCTTTTTCGTTTATATAAAAAATTTCTTGTTGAATTGGTTTTTTGGAAAAAGAAAGATATCTTATAAAAGATTTAACCCCATTTTCAAAATAAAAACTATATTCCTTTTTGTTTTTTCTCTCATCAATTATATAAAACCTAACACCTGGAGTTAAAAAAGCTTGTTCTTTTATATGGGAAATTATTTTCTCTAAATCAAACTCTATGTCTTTAAAAATTTTTTTATCTGGCTTAAATGTTATTTTTGTACCTGTTTCTTTTGTTTTTGCAATTTTTTTAAGCTTTGTTATTGGCTTTCCTTCGCTAAATTCTTGATGCCAAACAAAACCATCTCTTTTTACTTCTGCTATAAGTTTTTCAGAAAGAGCATTCACTACACTAACTCCAACGCCATGAAGACCACCAGAAACTTTATAAACTTGATTTGAAAACTTTCCACCAGAATGCAAAACTGTTAAAATAGTTTCTAATGCTGACTTTTTTGTTTTTGGATGAATATCAACTGGAATACCACGGCCATCGTCTTTCACTTCAATAAAATTATCTTTTAAAAGTCTAATTTCAATATTTTTTGCATAACCAGCCATTGCCTCATCAATTGAGTTGTGGCAAACAATTGGAGCAAAACCTGCAACAAAATTTTCTCCATTGGGTACAGAAAAGTCATAAACCCAGGGATGATTGTAGGGTATCTTTTTAATATCCACAACTTTAACCACTCCAAGGTCAGAATAAAGAAATCTGTCAGCGTTTGGATATAACACAATCCGATTTTCTTTGAGAAGAGTTTTTATTTTATCCAAAGAAACACCGCCGTGAGTATATACCGAAAAATAATGTGGTTTATGCCAATAAATTTTAGAAATAATTTGATTGGTTGGTGCATAATTTAAATATGAAGATTTTGTATTCCAGTAAAAATCAATACGCTTTGTACGAAGATTCGTTTTAAATGTGCTTACTCTAACTTTATCGTGGTAAGTAATTTTAATAGTGCCTTTTCTTTTTTTGTTAGTTTCTCTTATAGAAAAAGTTTTTCCTAAAGAATATAAAAGATAAGAGAGACCGTCAATAAAACTACTACTTGCTGAAACAGCAGTATATTTTGATCGAGAATTTAATCCTGGCGAAGTATTATTTAATAAATGTTTAGTAAACTCTTTCGAGGGATGGCCATCACCTGCTAAATAAGCAATAAGATATCGTTCTCTCAAAATAGGGTTTATATTAAATATTAATGAAGGAACTACTTTTTCATGACTGTTTTTACCAGTTTTAAATATTTTTTTAAAAATAAGACCTATCAAATACGAATCTATTTGGATAGTAGTGGCGGTTTTGTGGGTATAATGTGGTTTAGCTTTATAACCAAAAACTTTCTCGATTAATTCAGTTGTATACTGAATTAAATCATTTTCATGACTACCGAAACTGAAATAAACACGGATTGATTTATTAGTACAAATTGTTCCTTCTGCTGAATAAATTCCTAAAAGTTCTACTAAATATCTATCAACTGGAAGAATTGGCTTGATTTTAAATTTTTTGTTATGTTTTGTATATAATCTGCATGAGTTAAATCTTTGAAGTATTTCTTGTGGAAAAGTACGAACTATGTTTAAAGGCAAATAATCGTATCGCTTGAAATCGTAAAAAACATTAGACCAAGTACGACCTTTTATTTTTCTCTCTAAATTATTCTCTTTATAATATTTTTTAATAAAAGGTTTGACCTCATCTGTTAAAATATCTTTAATATCACAAAGAAAAATAGGGATAGTATCTGATGGAGGTAATCGAAGTAATTCTTCGAAGAGATTTATTTCGGTTATATAATTTTCTGGTTCAATAAAAACTTTCGGCACTACTACATAACTACCAATTTTTAGTTCGGTACCACTTATAGGGACTATCTCACCGTTTTTAATAGTGAAAAGTGAATGATAAGGGGTTATTTGAATTTTCCTATTATTTTGCAGAGTGATCTCATAAATTTCACTATTGACTTTATGACGAATTAAACTAGAAACAGGAGTCCAGGATAATTTCAAAGTTTGAGGATCAAAACTTAAAGCTTTAATATCAAAACCAGAACGTAAAATCTCTATATCTTTACCAGAAACTACTTTTGACTGATTAGAAGCCATAATAGAATCAACAATTTCACCAATTTTTTTTAATTGAATTAAACCATTTTCTTTAATAAGAACTGGAGTATTATAAGTCAAACTATTATCTACAACTTCCCAAATTAAATGATGCAAACCCTCAGATCCAGTAGAACCAATATACATTCCCGGTCTTTTTCTAACTGGCTCTAATCCTTCTAAAACTTCTATTTGTTTAGCTGTATAGTCTTGCATTTTGTGCGCGCGGGAGGGATTGAACCTCCGACCTCGGTCTTATCAGGACCGCGCTCTACCACTGAGCTACGCGCGCTTTTTATTAAATTTTAACATAAAAATTTAGTAAAAATCTTTAATTAAACTATCGTATTTTTTAAAATCATAACTTTCAAAATGACCTTGTTGAGGATTTTTGGAAATTTCATTTAAAAAGTAACCAATTTTATAAGCAAAAAAAGCAAAAAAAGCAACTTCTAAAGCAATAAATAAAATAAAAATTAAGTTTATTAATTTTAATTTAAACTCTTTCATTTTAAATATGCTGTTCCTATTATTTGAAAATTCCCATCATATTTTAACCCCTCTATATTAACAAGTTTTTTCTTTTGTATTGAATTTAGAAATTTCTCTATATTTTGAATTTTTTGTTTAAAATCTTTGCTATCTATTGTAATAAAAAATTTTATTTCATTTTCATTTTCGCTAAATGTATAATTAACATCTCCTAAAAGATCAAAAACAATCATAAAAGATTTAATTTTATCTTTAAAAAGCAAAGCATCGTCTTTTGAAAAAAATAAATCTTCTAATTTTTTAATTTTTTCTAAAGCAAATTGTCTTTCATTTAAAAGATTATTATAGTTTGAAATAATATCTTGATTTCTTTGATTTTGATTTTTTAAATTATCTATCTCTTTTATTTGTGCCTCTATTTTTTTACTCCAAAAATTAAAACTTAAATAACAAAAAATTAAAAGAATTAAAAAAACAAAAAAACTTTTTAAAAATTGTCTTATTAAATATTTTCTCATGGAGCTAATCTTTTTCTTCCTTTTCTTCTTCTATTCCTTAAAATTCTTCTTCCAGAAGGAGTGCTTGATCTTTTTAAAAAACCACTTTTTCTTTTTTGCTTTATTTTTGTACCCATAATTTTCCAAAAGATATTAACAGTTTGTATACAAATTTATAAAATTTTGACCCCTTGTATTTCAATTTTTTTTAATTATAATAATTATAATTTAAATTCGGAAGTTATCAAAGCCTTAAAAGTTTATAATTATATAAAATGAGCGAAATGGAACTTAAAGAACTAAATAAAATATGGCAAGAGATATTAAACTCAATAGAACTTGAAGTTTCAAAACCAACATTTAAAACTTGGTTCGTAAATACAAATATAGTTGAAAGAAAAGGAGAAAAAATAATTATAGGAGTACCCTCTAATTTTGTCAAAGAATGGCTTAAGAAAAAATTTTTAAACTTAATAACAAAACATATTAAAAAATTTTTCCAAGATGTTAAAACCATAGATTTTGTTGTTGTAAATAAACCTATTATTTCTATATCGCATATTTACAAAAAAGAAATTCAAAGTTCAAGCAAACTTGAAATTTTTCAAATTGATCCCAAAACTAATTTAAACAAAAAATATAGATTTTCAAATTTTGTTGTTGGATCAAACAATGAACTTGCATTTGCAGCAGCAGAAGGAATTGTTAAAAATCCAGGAGAAAAATATAACCCTCTTTTTGTATATGGTGGTGTTGGGCTTGGAAAAACACACCTACTTCAGGCTATTGGAAATGAAATTTTAGAAAAAAATAAAAATTTAAATGTAAAATATCTAACTTGTGATAGATTTATTAGCGAACTTGTAAACTATATAAAAAACCAACAAATAGAAGAATTTAAATTAAAATTTAAAGACTTAGATATTTTAATAATTGACGATGTTCATTTTCTCTCCCAAAAAGATAGAGCCCAAACTGAACTTTTCCATATTTTTAACTTTCTTTATGATAGAGGGAAACAAATTGTTTTTTCTTCAGATAGACCACCTGTTTTAATAAATGATATTGAAGAAAGATTAAGATCAAGATTCGAAGGTGGACTTGTTGTTGATATTACACCACCTGATTATGAAACTAGACTTGCTATTTTGAAAATGAAATTATCTGAAAAAGGAGAATATTTACCTGATGAAGTTTTATCTTTAATTGCAGAAAAAGTACAAAAAAATGTAAGAGAATTGGAAGGTGTTTTAAATAAAGTATTAATTTATGCTTCTAAAAAACAACAAATAAATAAAGAAATTTTAGATAAAATATTAAAAGAATATTATCAAGATACTTATAAACTTGTTTCTCCATCAAGAATTTTAAATATTGTAGCATCTTTTTATGAAATAAATCAAAAATATTTACTTGAACCAACAAGAAAAAAGGAATATGTTAAGCCAAGACAAATTTTAATGTATCTTTTAAGAGAGCTTGCTAATTTATCCTATCCAGCTATCGGAGAAAAAATAGGAGGAAGAGATCATACTACAGTTATGTATGCATGCGAGAAAATTAAAAAAGATATTCAAAGAAACCAGGATTTAGCAAGAGAAGTTGAAATTTTAAAAGAAAAAATTTTAAATGGTTAAAATTATGTTCATTTTCTGTGGAAAAAAATTATTAAAAATTTAATCCACAGAATTTCAAAAATTTAAAATTATTAAAAATTTAAAATAAGTGGTAAAATTAATATAAATTAATTTTCCACAAAATTAACAAAACTTTTATGGAAATTGTTATATTAAAAGAAAAAATAAAAAACGTAATTAATTTAGTCGAAAGGGTTGGTGGAAAAAAGTCAGGACTTTCGATTTTAGATAAATTTTTAATTAATACCTTAAAAGATAATCAAATAGAAATAAAAGCTACAGATTTAGAGTTAGGTTATACATGTTATTTGCCAGCGCAAATAGAAAAAGAAGGAAAAGTTGCTTTACCAATAAAAATTTTTAGCGATTTTATAAGTAAATTTCAAGAAGAAACAGTAAAATTAAAATTAAAAGATAACAATCTTGAAATAATTGGTAAAAATTCTTATTCTTTAATTCCAACATCAGATCCAGAGGATTTTCCTATTATTCCAAAAACATCTCGAGATAAAAAAATTTCAATGAGTTTTTTTGATTTTCAAAAAAGCATAGAAAGATTATTACCAGTTTTAAAATCTTCTGAACTTAAACCAGAATTAAATGGTCTTTATATTTATCTTGATAATGGTGATTTAAAATTTGTTACAACAGATAGTTTTAGATTAGCAGAAAAAACATTTGAAAAAGGAAAATTTAAAACAGATCAAAAAGAAATTTCATTATATGTTCCAAAAAGAATTATTCAAGAAGTTAATAATTTAAAAATTTCAAAAGATAGTGAAATTTTTATTTATTTTGATGAAAATCAAATAGAGTTTGAAGTAGAAAATAATTTTTTGATTACAAGGCTTATAAATTTAGAGTATCCAAAATATCAAGAAATAATCCCAAAAGATTTTAGTATTATTTTTACTATAAACTATGATGAAATTTATAATGCTTTAAATTTGAATAAGGTTTTTGCTTCAAAAATAAACGAAGTAACATTTAATTTTAAAAACAATGAACTTTTGTGCGAGACAAAAAACGAACTTTTAGGAGAAAATACTGTTATTTTAAAACCAAAGATAATAAAAAAAGATGTTGATGAATTTAAAATAGCTTTTAATATAGATTTCTTTTTAGATGGCTTAGAGGCTACACAAGACGATGAGGTTTGGATAGGTTTTAATAATAATGAAAAACCATCTCTTTTAAGAAATCCTAAAGAAAAAGACTTCTTTTATATATTAATGCCTGTTTATGTTTAAAAAAATAAAAGTACAAAAACCTGATTTTTTAAATTTATTTCAAGAAATTAATGAATTTTTTCCAGAAGAGAAAATAAAATTTAAAATAAAAGATAATGAGATAACTTTCTATGTAAAAAACCCAAACATAATTTTCCCTCTAAAAAAATTTTTAAATAAAAAAAATATAAATTTCAAAATAAGATTAAGTTAGTTTATTTTAAGAAAGAAAGAAAATTTAAATCTATCCACAAAGGAAGTTCGAAATTGTCTTTATTTGAAAGTGCCCAAGATATAACACCTAATTCCCAATTTTTAAATTGAGGATCTAAAAATGGATCTTGTGGAGGTGGTCCTAATGGATCATTTCTATTTACATAATATAAAATACTGTGTAATGTTATAGCTTGTTTAAAAATAGCATTACTATAATTTGTTGTTGGGAAATTTGTATTTTTATCAAATGGTTTTATTTCTATTATCTGCCATTCTCCATTTAACATTGGTTTTGATGATTTTGGTAAAATTGGTTCTTTAAATGTCTCTGTTTCTTTTAATTTTAAATACTCCGGCATAGATAAAATATAAGTAAAAAGTTCATGCCATAAAGGAACTGCAGCGGTAAAACCAGCAGCTTCTTGTGACATTGGGGTCTCATCATTATTTCCAGCCCAAACACCAACAACCATAAATGGAGTATATCCAAAAACCCATGCATCTCTAGAATTTTCTGTTGTTCCAGTTTTTACAGCAACCCTCCATCCATAAATATTTAATTTTGATCCAGGCATAAAAACTCCAACTCTTGCCAAATCGTCAGATAAAATATCGCTTAAAATTCTTGTAATATTTTCATCTATAACTTTCTTTTTTTGTGGTTTGTATTCAAAAATTAAATTGCCTTTATTATCATAAATTTTTTTAATAAAACTTTGTGTTGGAAGGTAACCCTCATTTGCAAGCGCACTATAAGCTCTCATCATATCTATCATTTTAGTTTCTAAACTACCCAATACTAAAGAAAGTCCATAATCTTTTTTTGGATCTAAAGTTGAAATTTCAAGATCTTGAAGTCTTTTAATAACATCATTATATCCTGCAAGATATAAAACTTTTATAGATGGAATATTTAAAGATTGGGCAAGAGCCTGTCTTACAGTAACTGGTCCTCTAAATTTTCTATCCCAATTTCTAGGAATATAAGGAGATTTTAGATTTATTGAAAAATTTGTTTGCACATCAAATAAAATAGTTTCATCAGGATAACCTTTTTCAAAAAATACACTATAGACAAATGGTTTTATTGCTGATCCTATTTGCCTTGGTCTTAATGGTACATTTACTGCTCCGTCAATAGATTCATCAAAATAATCTTTAGAACCAACTAAAGCTAGAATTTCTCCTGTTTTTGGATCTTGAACCATTAAAGCTATGTTTTTTGCATTATAATTTTTTGCATTAATTTCTGCATATTTTTTAGCTAATCTTTCAGCTTCTTTTTGAATGTTATAATCTAATGTTGAAATAACTTTAAGGCCAGCTATTTGAAGATTTAAATCTTTAAAGTTTTCTTCTAAAAATTTTTTAATTTCAAGAGAAAAATGAATTGCTTGAAATTCTTTTTGATTTTTTCTAAGTTCTAATGGCTTTGAAATCGCTTCTTTAAATTCTTTTTCGCTAATAAATCCTTCTTCAAGCATCCTTTTTAAAACATAATTTCTTCTTTCTATTGCAAGTTTTGGATTTTTAAAAGGAGAATAAATAGCTGGAGCATTTGGAATACCAGCTAAAAGTGCAATTTCATGCAATTCTAAATCTTTTGCTTTTTTATTAAAATAAAATTCACTACCAGACTCAATTCCATACCTTCCTTCTCCAAAATTTACAATATTAACATAAGCTGCCAAAATTTCATCTTTTGTATATTTTTTTTCAATAATTAAAGATAAAATAATTTCTTTAATTTTTCTTATTAATGTCTTTTTCTGAGAAAGGAAAAGATTTCTTACAACTTGTTGTGTTATTGTAGATCCTCCATAAGCAAGCTCGCCTTTTTTGATATTAAGATAAATTGCTCTTAAAATTCCTCTAAAACTAATTCCTGGGTGCTTGTAAAAATCTTTATCCTCTACAGCTATAAAAGCTTTTTTAACCATTTCAGGAATTTCATTTGGTTTTAAAATTGTTTTTTTAGGTCC
>JAPYWP010000017.1 GCA_028276315.1 Minisyncoccota bacterium
GTTAGAAGGCGGGCTAGGGAATTTTTAGAGAAGCAGTCACAGAAAGAAGAAAACGAAAAAGAAGAATAATTTTAACTTAATTATTTCAAAAAAAATTCTATCTTGGAAAATCCGAAAACAAATTTTGTTTATAATGAACCTATCAAATAATTCAATGATTTTGAGTCCATCTTTCAACTAAACTTTCTATATGACGAAATTTTGATGGTGGAAAAAGAATAAAAGCTATATCAAGATCTTTTAATTTTTCCGGTGCTTTTTCTTTAATTTTTTGATAAAGTTTTATAATTTTTTCTCTATTTTTTGGGGTCAATATATGAAATTGCATCTTTGATGATTGCATCAATCTCAGGATATTTTTCTAATTCTTCTTTTTTTCTGATTTTCTCTAACCAATCACAAAATTTTCTGCATATATTAAAAAATGTGCTTGTAAAAAAAGCCCGGCCTCGATATTGGTGCTCAGCTGAAACAATTTCAGCCATTAATTCTTCGTGGAATAGATCCATAAACGTTTTTAATCTTTTAGTTAATAGTTCTTTTTCAACTGAAACAAGGAGTTCATACCCCATATCTAAAAAATTTTTGATATTTCTAATTCTTAAATTTACTTCTTTTTTAATTTTTTTAATAACTTCTAAATTTCTGTATTTTTGGCTTATAGAAAAACAATCAATAAAAGAATGGAAATTTTCATGATTAATTGTATTTTTTAATTTTTCTAAAAGACGAATAAAATTTTCGTCTTTTAGTAAAAGACGAATAAAATCTACATCATCCAACGGTAAACTTTCTCTTGGTAAGCCTCTTACAAAATTCCAAATAGTACCCCTCCAATGGAGTCCTAATCTGCCTTTGCCAAAATATTCTTTAAATTTTTCTGGTTCAACTATAAATGTAATTGAAAAATTTTTAGGTATGATTTTATCTATATAGTCAATGAATCCTTTAGGTAATATATATTCCTCAGCTAATTTCTTGTAAGATGATGGTTTTATTTCACCTAATTCCAATAAAATTTTCCTTATTTCTTCGCGTTTATGCTTGGCATTTTCCAAACCTTGCTCAAATTCAATAAAAAAGAGAGTAGTATCATCTAAGATTTTTTGTATTTCATCTTCTACTTTATTAAGTTCTTCTGATATTATCTTGTATTCTTGCGTTTCTAATTCAGTTTTATCTAATTTTTTAAGTAATTCACCTCTTTCTTTTTCTAGCTTGATAAATTTTTTAGCTTTATTTTCTGCTTCTGGAAAAAATATTTTTAATTTTTCAAGATGTTTTTCAAAAATTGCATTTTCTTTAGCTATATCTTCGGGTGATGCTTTGGGGTCAGGAGGCCCTAATTTTTCCATATCATTCCATAATTCTTTTACAAACGATATTTTCAATTCAATATTTTTATAAATTTGCTCAACTTTATTTTTCCAATGAGGTGATGGCTCTCTCATATTTTAATTTTATAACATAAAATAAGATTTTCCAAATTTTAATTGTATCATATACAAAAAAAAATGCGAAAATGCTGCTGTGTTAGAATAAATTGCGAAATTTAATTATAAAAATTCGGGGAATTTTCTATAAAAAATATATTTGGAAATTTCACAAAGTAAAAAGCAAGTTAAATTAATTAAAATGAGTTTTAAAGTAAGATCTATGCTTAAATGTTTAAAACCTAATAATTTTTGGGTTTCAGGATTGAAAATAATAAAATTTGTTAAAAATATACAAATTAATATTGTAATTAAAATTGTTTTTGGTGGTAAATCAGAATAAAATTTTTGTTTTGTTCTTATATTAAGAAAAATTAAAATTCCCATATTTGTTGTTGTAAAAAATATTGCTGTCTGTATTATTTCTTTTGGAAAATTCTTAGTAAAGTAAAAACTTAAAATTATAGATAAAGCTATTAAGATAGAAAATATTAGTATAAAAATAAAGGAGGCTTTATTTGAAAATTTTACTGGTCTTTTTATGTCTTTTAAGTTAACCCTATCAAATCCAACAATAAAAAGAGGAAGATCAGTTAATAAGTTAGTTAAAATTACTTGAGTTGCTGAAAGGGGTTGAAAAGGCAAAATGAATGATAAAAATAATATTGCAAAGAAATTTCCAATATTTCCACTTAATGTGTGCTTGAAATATTTTCCTATATTTTCAACAACTATTCTTCCATTTAAAATTGCATCAACAATATTGTCTAAACTTCTATTTTTAACAATAACATCAGCTTGGTTTTTTGAAATATCAGGAGCAGAATCTACTACAAGAGAAAGATTTGCTGCTTTTATTGCTAAAATATCATTAATACCTTCTCCTAAAAAAGCAACGAAATTTTCTTTTTTAAGTTCATTTATAATTTTAAGTTTATCTTCTGGTAAAAGCCTTGCAAAAACAGCATTTTTTACTAAATCTTTTAAATTTTCCTCTTTTAAATCAGAACCTAAAACAAAACCTTTATTTGATTCTTGAATTTTAAGTTTTTCAGCTACTTTTAGAGCGACATTTGGGGAATCTCCAGTTAAAATTTTAAGCTTAACATTGATTTTTTTCATAATTTCAGTTGCTTTAAAAGAACTTTCCTTTATTGGGTCTTCAAATGAAATTAAACCTAAAATTTTTTCCAAATCATTTTCTACATAAATTGATAATGTTCTTAATCCATCTTTATCCAATTCTTCAAATTTTTTATATAAAGAATAATCGCTTGATAGTTGGAAAATTTTTTCAGGAGCTCCTTTTATAATTTTAATAATTTTTCCGTCGTATTCTATTTTAAAAATTTCAACTCTTGAATCTGGATCAAATGGAACTTCTTCTATTATTTTATATTTTTCTAAATCATCTATTTTAAAATTTTTGAAAAAATTTAAAATAGCTTCATCGTATGGAGAAAATTCATTCTTTAAAAAAGAAGGTAAAAGAAAATAAAAATAAATTTTTTCTGAATCTTTTTCTGGTAAAATATTTTTTGTTATAAGTTTGTTTTCAGTTAATGTTCCTGTTTTATCGGAGCAAAGAATTTCAATCAAACCAAAATCTTCTACAGCAGAAAATCTTTTTACAATAATTCCTTTTTTAATTAATTTTTTAATTCCCAAAACAACAGAAATTATGCTTACTGTGGGTAAAAATTCTGGAACAACTGTAAGGATTAAAACAATACAAAAAAGAATAAATTCTTTAATATTTAATGAGCTTTTTAAGATAAAAAATTTCAAAATAAAAAATAAAAATACAAGAAAAACAAAAAATATAGAAATGTTTTTAGAGAAATTATTCATTAATTTTTCATAACCAGTTGTCTTTTTTATTGAAAAAACTTTTTTAGAAAGAGTTGCTAAATAAGTATTTTTACCAGTAGCAAAAACAAATCCTTCTACTTCTCCTTTTAAAATTTCGCTACCACATAAAATAACATTTTTGGGGATACTATTTCGAGATTCTACTTTATATTCATTAGATTTTTTAATAAAGTCACTTTCTCCTGTAAAAATAGATTCATTTACAAAAGCATTGTTTTCTTTTACTACATAAATATCTGCTGGTGCAATATCTCCTGATTTTAGTCTAATATAGTCTCCTGGCAAAATTTTGGTCTCATTTATATTTATCCATTTTCCATCTCTTTTTACATAAAAGTTTGATTTTAAATTTTTTATTAATTTTTCAACTAATTTTTCTGAATTCCAGTCTTCGAATATTCCTACTGAAATTGAAAGTAAAAATGAGATTAAAATTATTAAAAATTCTATTTTTGATTCACCAAAAAAAGATAAAATTAAAGCAAAAACAAAAAGTAAATTAAAAAAATTAGAAAAATTTCTTAAGATAATTTGCAAAAGATTTATTTTAATTATAGGATATTCGTTTAAGCCAAAATTTTTTATTTTTTTATTTACACTAGATTCATTTATTCCATTTTCCGAAGTATCTAAAATTTTGATTATTTCTTTAATTTCTTTTTTGGCAATATTTTGAATTTCAAAAATATCCATAATATAATTAATTATAATGAAAGAAATTCTTTTTGAAAAACCAAATTTTAGTAAAAAAGAAGAAAAACTTCTAAAACCATTTTTTACAAATTTAGATAAATCTGTTTATGGAATTTTATTTTTGCCACCAGAAGTTGCAGGAGCTCTATGTTCAAGAGCATCAAGATCTCAATATGATTTGAGAATTGTTTTTTTAAAGGAATTTTTACAACCATTTTTAAATAGAAAATCTAAAGATAGTTATAATGAAAGTTTACTCAAATTTATAAAATTTTTTAATAAACACTCTATTTATAAAATTTTTTCAAATCAAAGGGCAAGAGAATTTTATATAAAATGGCTTGCTCAATATGGAGATGATTCTATTGCTCAAATGGCAGGTACTTATTTAATTTTTTCTTCTTTATCACAGGTAGCTATAAAACATATAGAAAATCAAAGAATAGGTATAGCTCCAATAGAAAAATCAACTAGATTTGTCGATTTTTCTAAAAAAATTAAAAATAGATTTAGATATTTTATTCCACCAGAAATTAGAAAAATGAATTTTTATTTTCTCTACAAATCTACTATGGATGAAGTTTTTGAAAAATATAATTTTTTGTATCAAAAATATTTTGAATATTTAAAAGAAAATTATAAAGATGAAAAAGAAATAGTTATAAAAAGCAAAGCTTTTGATGTTGCAAGATCTATTTTACCAACTTCTACACTTTCTCAAATTAGTCTTTTTGGAAATGGTCAAGCTTTTGAATATTTAATTTTAAGATCAAGAAAACATAAAATTTATGAGATAAGATGGCTTAGTAAGAGAGCTTTTGAGGAATTAAAATTAATTATACCTTCTTTTTTAAGGAGAATTTATAAGAAAAAATCTATAGATTATCAAAAATATTTAGGAGAAAGGATTATAAGAGAAAGAGAGGCTATAAATTCAGTTTTTGGAAGTTTAGAATTTAAAAAAACAAATATTAAAATTAATGAAAAAGTAAAACTTGTAGAATATGATAAAGACGGGGAAAATAAAGTTATAGCCGCTCTTTTATATTTTCAATCACAGATGCCATATGAGAAAATTTTAGAGAAAATTAGAAGGCTTTCTTATAGCAAAAAAGAAGAAATTTTAAATAGAATAATTTATGATAGAAAATTTAGATGGTATAAAGTTCCAAGAGCTTTCGAAAATGTATATTTAAGATTTGAAATAGTTACAAATATTGGAGCTTGGCGAGATATACAACGTCACAGAATGCACACTCAGCAACATCAGATTTTTACAATTTATAATGGATACGAAATCCCAGAAGAATTAATAGAGGTAAAATTAGATAAAGATTTTAAAATTACTTTAGAAAAGATTGAAAAACTATACGAGAAAATTTATAAAAAAGATCCAATAGTTGCTCAATATTGTGTTAGTTTTGCTCATAATATAAGATTTATGCAATTTCAAAATTTAAGACAATTTTTCTGGGAAACTGAACTAAGAACAATTCCTCAGGGTCACAAGGATTATAGAAAAATAGAGCAGGAAAAAGCAAAAATAGTAAAAAATATTTATCCAATTATTGGAAAATATCTTTTAGTTGATTTTAATGATTATTTTTTTGCAAGAAGAGGCGTAGAAAAAAGTATTTTGAAAAAAGAAAGAGAATTAAAAAAGATAAAATATGGATAAAGAACTTTGGGATTTAGTTAAAAAAGAAATAAAAAGACAAGAAGAATGCATTGATTTAATACCATCGGAAAATTTAATAGATATAGAAACAATGTTTTTAGTTGGTTCACCCCTTTCAAATAAATATGCAGAAGGTTATGTTGGTAAAAGATATTATCCTGGAAATGAATATATTGATAAAATTGAATTTTTAGCTAAAAAAAGAGCTCTTAAAGCTTTTGGTCTTAATCCAAAAATATGGGATGTTAATGTTCAACCTTATTCTGGTTCTCCTGCAAATCTTGCTGTTTATCTTGGGCTTATAGAACCAGGAGAAACAATTATGGGCCTTAATCTTTTTCATGGAGGACATTTAACTCATGGTCATAAAGCAAGCTATACAGGGAGACTTTTTAATTCAATTCAATATGGTGTTACACTACGGATTAAAACGAATTCTGAACGGATTAATGCGGATAAAAATTATCAGCGGATAAAAATGGATAAAAGTGATCCGTATAAATCCGTTTCGAATCCGAATGAATCCGTGGGGATAGATTTTAACCAACTTGAAAAATTAGCTTTGAAACATAAGCCAAAAATTATTATCTCAGGAACAACTGCTTATCCAAGAATTTTGGATTTTAAAAAATTTTATGAAATTTCTAAAAAGGTTGGCGCTTATCATGTTGCTGACATTTCGCATATTGCTGGTCTTGTTATTGCTGGTTTGCATCTTTCGCCATTTCCTTATGCTGATGTGGTTACAATGACAACTCATAAAACACTAAAAGGTCCAAGGGGAGCAGTAATTTTTATGAGAAAAGAATTAGAAGATAAAATTAATAAATCTGTTTTCCCAGGGCTTCAAGGTGGACCTCATATAAACACAATTGCCGGAATTGCTTATGCTTTTGGTAGAGCTTTAAAAAAAGAATTTAAAGTCTATCAAAAACAAATAATTAAAAACTCAAAAAAATTAGCTGAAGAATTAATAAAAAGAGGTTTTGAACTTTATACTGGTGGAACAGATAATCATTTAATGATTATAGATTTAAAACCCTTAAATTTAGATGGGAAAACTGCTGAAGCTTTACTTGAAAGAGCTAATATTGTTGCTAATAGAAATTCTTTACCAAACGATACTTCACCATTTAATCCTTCAGGAATAAGACTTGGCACTCCAGCTATTACTTCTCGAGGAATGAAAGAAAAAGAAATGATAAAAATTGCAGAATTTATTGAAAGAATCTTAATTAAAAAAGAAAAACCAGAAAAAGTAAGAAAAGAAGTTATAGCTCTAACAAAAAAATTTCCTTTACCTTATAGAAAGTGGTTGAAGATTGTATATAAAGCAATAAATTATACCTGATATTTTCTAATATTCTTTTTAAAATTAAAAGATGCTAAATTTTGTTGAAATTGGAAGTTTGAAAAAAATGGTATAATTTAACTTTGAAAATAAAAAAGGGTGATATATGAAGAAATTAATTTTTATTTTAGGTTTAATTTTTTTGATTGTAACTGTTATTTTGATACCAACTCCAATCTTATTTCTTTTTTTAAATTTTTTATTTAAAAAAAGAATTACTAATTTCTTGAAAATTGAAACCTACATGTAATATGTAATCTCCTCGCCCCGCTTCGGGGCTTTTTTATTATAATTTATTATGAAAATTGAAGATATAAAAATTAATAAAATTTTAGATTCAAGGGGAATGTGGACAATAGAGGTAGAAATTTTAAGTGAAGGAATAAGAGAAAAAGCATCTATACCATCAGGGAAAAGTAGAGGAAGTTATGAAGCAAAAAATCTTGAATATGAAGATATTTTAAAAAATTTGAAAGAATTTTTAAAAAAAATTCAAGATATAAATTTTAATGGTTCGAAAGAATTTGATAATTTTTTAATTGAAAATGCGGGGGAAAATAAAAAGGAGCTTGGTGCTAATTTTACTTTAGGGCTATCAATTGCTTTTTCAAGAATTTTGGCAAAAAAAGAAAATTTAGAATTATGGCAATATTTAAAAAAAGAGTACGCAGATCAAGATGAACTTAAAACTATACAGCGCGAAAAATTTTATATGCCTGGTCTTATGATTAATGTTATTGGAGGAGGAGTTCATTCTAATAATAATTTAGATTTTCAAGAGTATTGGTTAACCACGGATAAACGCGAATTACAAAACGGATTAACGCCACCACGGATGGGTGCGGATTTCAAAACGGATAAATGCGGATACAACAATGATTTGCGCGGATATTTTGATGATGTTTTAAATAAAATTTTAAATGCTATAAAAAAACTAGAAGAAAAATTACCAAAGCCTCTAGGTAAAAACGATGAAGGAGCTTTTTGTACTAATTTTTCAGATAATTACCAGCCATTTGTATTTTTGCTTGAATTTAAAAATGATTTTGAACTTGGTGCTGATATTGCTGCAAATCAAATAACAAAATTGGTTAATTGGAAAAGAATTTATGATAAATTAAAAGTTTTAGATGTTAAATATTTAGAAGATCCATTTAAAGAAGATGAGTTTGAAAATTTTGCAAAATTAAGAAAAGAAGGATTTAAAGTTATTGGTGATGATTTGACAGTAACTAATGTTGAAAGACTCAAAATTGCTTTAGAAAAAAATTCAGTTGATGGAGTCATTGTCAAACCAAATCAAGTAGGAACAATTTTAGAAACTTTTGAATTTGTCAAATTAGCAAAAGAAAATAATTTATTTACAATTTTTTCACATCGCAGCGGAGAAACAAATGATCATTGGCTTATTGATTTAGGCATTGCTTTTGATACTGATTTTTTCAAAATAGGTCCACCACTTCAAGGCGAGCGAGTAGCTAAATATAATAGATTAAGAGAAATTTTGGAAAAATTTTTATAATTTAAATAATGACTAACGGGAAATTTTTAAAAGAAAAATACTGGGAAAGAAAAGGATTTCGAGAAGCAGTAGAAAGATCAGCAAAAAGAGCAGTTGGCAAAATACCGCCTAAACCACAAGAACAAATTAATCTTTATCTTCAAAGATTATATAAAGGTTTAACAGGCAAAGAATTAGGAGAAGAATTAACTAGAAAAGGTTTTCCAGAAAGATTTAAAAGATTTATTCTCCATAAAATCAAAAAAGAATATTTTTTCAACCCTCAGGAAATAAAAGAAGATGAGTTAAATAATATTTTAAAAAATATCTTACTTGGTAATTTTGCAGAACAAAGAGGCTATACTTTAGAACAATTAAGAAATCCTCAAATTATAGAAGAAGTAATTAAACAATGGGAAAAAGAAACAGGTGAAAATTTTTTAACCTATCAAATACCAAAAGAAGAAAAAGAAAAAATTATTGAACAAACAATAAAAGATCAAGAAGAAAGCTTAAATTATTGGTTTAACTATTTTCTTTCTTCTGAAGCAGAAAACTATCCTTTAGAATTTAGATACTGGGCATTTGTAGAAATGTTAAAATGCGGAAGTTATGATGAAAAAAGAAGAACATTTAATGAAAGAACAAAATCAACAATAGCTCCATTCCCTCCATTAAATCAACAAGCCTTAGCTATAGTTTTAGATGAAATAATAAGAAGACAAAAGAAAGAACCATCTCAAATTTTAGCTTCCTTACAAGATGAAAATGAAAGAAAAGAATTTAAAAAAAGATTACAAGCAGAAAACTTTAAAGACTTATATGGTTTTGCTTTAGATTATGTAAAAAGATTAGTTTTACCAAAAGAAAGATTACCTATTATAAAAGGAGAATGGAGGGTATTCAAAAAAGGCTCTAACCCTAAAGAATTAGTAAAAGCTATTC
>JAPYWP010000018.1 GCA_028276315.1 Minisyncoccota bacterium
AAAATTCCTTTAACATCTTTACCATAACTTCCAACCTCTTTTCTAAAAGCGCAAGAAATTCCAGCCATTTTAATAGGAAGATCTTTTTCTTCTAAAATTTCATCAGAAAAATATCCCATTAAAGGTACTTCTGTGGTTCCAGCTAAATAAAGATCTTCTTCTAATTTATATGTTTCTTCCTCGCCCTGAGGAAACATCCCGGTGCCGTATAAAGCAAATTTTTTAACAAGAGAGGTTGGTCTAAAAATTTCAAAACCTTGTTCTTTAAGAAAATCTAAAGACCATCTTAAAAGCGCTAACTCTAATATTACCGCTTCATTTTTTATAAAATATTGTCTAAAACCACCAACTTTAGCGCCTCTTTCAAGATCAACCAAATTTAATTCTTTCATTAAACTAATATAATCTTTAAACTCAAAATCAAAGTTAGGTATTTGTCCCCAAAATTTTATTGGAACATTTTCTTCTTCTGTTTTGCCATCTGGAACATCTTTTGCGGGTGGATTTGGTACAAGATAAAGTAAACTTAAAAGCTCATTTGATATAGATTCTTTCTCATTCTCTTTTTTTTCTATTTCTTTTTTAATTAACTTTATTTTTTCGTACAAATCTTTATCTTTATTTTTAGAAAAATCCAAAGATAGTTTTTTCTGTTCATGTTTCAATTTATCTATTTGTGATTGAAGTTCTCTATTTTTATTATCTAAATATAAAATTTTATCAATATCTATATCTACAAATTTTCTTTTTGCTCCTTCTTTGAAAATTTCAGGATTTTCTCTTAATTTTTTTATATCTATCATATTTAAATAGAAACTGCCTCAAGTATTAATTCTAAGGCAGTTTTTTCTATGGATTTTATAATTGGTTGTGGTTTTATTTTATATTTTTTATTATATTCAATCTGATAAGCTCTTCTTCTTTTGGTTTCCTCAACGGCTAATCTAATAGAATCTGTAATTTTATCTGCATACAAAATAACTCTACCTTCTATATGTCTTGCAGATCTTCCAATTGCTTGAATTAATGTTGTTGAATTTCTTAAAAATCCTTCTCTATCAGCATCTAAAATTGCAACTAAAGAAACTTCTGGTAAATCTAAACCTTCTCTTAAAAGATTAACTCCAATAAGAACATCTATCTCTCCCCTTCTTAGGTCTCTTATAATAGATGGCCTTTTTAGTGTTTTTATTTCTGAATGAATATAATAAACTTTAAATCCTTGCATTAAAAGATACTCGCATAAATCTTCTGCAGATCTTTTTGTAAGAGTTAAAACTAATGTTCTATGATTTTTTTCAACTTGTTTTTTAATTTCATTAACTAAGTCTTTTATTTGATTTTTTGCTGGTCTTATTATTATCTCTGGATCTAAAATTCCTGTTGGCCTTACTAAAAGTTCAACTATTTTGCTTGAATGATTTTTTTCAAAATTCCCTGGAGTTGCTGAGACAAAAATAAACTGAAAATCTCTATTGAAAAATTCTTCAAATCTAAGTGGTCTATTGTCATAACTTGATGGTAACCTCCAACCATAATTTACTAAATTTTCTTTTCTTTTCCAATCTCCTCTTGCCATCGCTCTTATTTGAGGTATTGAAAGATGCGACTCATCAATAAAAATAATTGTATCTTTTGGTAAATAATCAATTAATGTATAGGGTGGCTCTCCTGGTTCTCTAAAACTTAAATGTCTTGAATAGTTTTCTATTCCAGGACAATAACCTTCTTCTTTTAACATTTTTATATCAAACAAAACTCTTTTCTTTAATCTTTCAGCCTCAATTACTTTTCCTTGTTTTTTAAGTTCATGATACCACCAATTTAGTTCATTTTTAATATTTTTTAAAGCTATCTCTAATTTTGATCTTGGTGCAATATAAAATTTTGCAGGAAATATTTTAATTCTTTCAACATTTTCCCCTTCTTGTTTTATACAAAAACTAATCTTTCCATTTTGATATTTTTGAACAATTTTTTTAACCTCTATACTTTTTATTATCTTATTTTTAATTTTTATCTCAAAGATTTCCTGACCGCTAACAGAAAATAATTTTAAAAATTCATCCTCAAATTTAAATGTGCCAGGAATAAAATCTTCTTTTGCTTCTTTATATTGAAGAGTCTTTAAATAATCTATCGTATTTTTATCTATTTTACCATTTACATAGAATTCTAAACCTATATTTTTATATTCTTCAGGATCTCCAATTCCATAAAGACAAGAAACTGAAGAAACAACAACAAAATCTCTTCTTGTAAGAACTGATTGAACTGTTGCGTGCCTTAATTGATCTAAAATTTCATTAATTCTTGCATCTTTAGCAATATAAATATCTTCTGCAGGAAGATAAGCTTCTGGTTGATAATAATCATAATAACTTACAAAAAAATTAACAGAGTTTTCGGGGAAAAAGTTTTTAAATTCATGAAAAAGCTGTGCTGTTAAAATTTTGTTTGGAGAAATTACTAATGCAGGCCTTTGAGTCTCTTGTAAAAGTAAAGCCATCACATAAGTTTTTCCACTTCCTGTAATTCCCAATAATGTCTGAAATTTAAAACCCTTTGATAAACCTTCTTTTAATTCTTTTACAGCCTTTAGTTGTTCAGGATTAGGTTGAAATTTTGAATTTATTTTGAACATAATCAATAGATTCTAATTTTAAAAATATAATCTATACTCAAAAGCCCGGGGCCATTAAAAACATAAATTAAAGTTATAATGAAAATTAAAAATTTGAAATAATCAAAATTTTTGTTTTTTATACTTTTTACTATGCAAAAAATAAGATAAATCAAATAAATAAAACCCACAAGCTGAATAAGCCAACCTAAAAATACAGAAATAGCATAAATAAAATGAAGAAAATTTTTATCTTTAAAAACTTTTAAATAATACCAAAAAATAAATAATGCAAAAAGAATCCTTGAAATTAAAAGAATAAAATCAGATAGTATGTAAAATGGGGTAATCATTCTAAACTTTTATGTTTAATTATAACACTTATTAAGGTTATAAACAAAATTATAAAAAATAAATTAAAAAATATAGTTTCTAAAACTCCAAACCCTTTTGTAGCTAAAATTTCTTTTAAGTTTGAAAGATCCTTTTCTAAAGAAAGGCTCGCAAAAAAAACTTTTTTAACCATCTCAATTCCATAATAAAAAGGATTAAATTGTGAAATTTTTATCATCCAAATAGGGGTTAATTCAATAGGAAAGTAAGCACCAGAAAGCAAAATTGCAGGAATAACTAAAAAGAATAAAAGAGAATCATATGATCCAATATTTTTAAAAAATATTGCAAAGAAAATTCCAATAGCGCCAGAAAGAATTCCCAAAATTATAAGCACAGGAAAAGTTAAAATAGTTACAGCAACATCTTTAAAATAAATAAAGCTTAAAATATTAACTAAAAGACCTTGAAGCGCTCCAACAATTCCACTAGCTAAAATTTTTCCCAAAATTATTATCCATGTTGGAGTTGGAGACAAAATTATTGGTTTTAAAAATCCTTTTTCTTTTTCCTCAACAAAAGAATGACCAAAACTAAAAGATACAAAAATTACAGTAGTGCCTATCATCCCAGGAAATATAAAAAGAAGGTAATTTATTGGGCCAGAATAGTTTAAAATAGAAGCTATTTCTTTTACATCAATAATTTTACCTAATCCTATTCCAAAAAAAATAGTCCAGATAAAAGGTTGAGTTACTGTAGTAAAAACTTTAAACTTATTTCTCCACCATCTTAAAATTTCTATATATAAAATAATAAAAATTTTTATAAAATTTTTTTTAATTTTTTCCATAATAGGAAGTCAAAAATTCTTCACTTTTTCCAATAAAAGCAATTTCTCCGTTTTGAAGATATAAAATTCTGCTGCATAACTTTATCTCATCTATATGGTGAGATGTTAAAATAATTGTAATTTTATTTTTTTCATTTAATTCTAATACAAATTTCCAAAAATTCTGTCTTGAGTTTATATCTAAACCTACTGTTGGTTCATCTAAAATTAAAATTTTTGGATTATGAAAAAGCTCTCTAGCAAGTTCTACCATTCTTTTTGTCCCACCAGAAATTTTTTCTATTTTAAAATCAAGATATTTTTTAAAGTTAAATTTTTCAGAAAAATAATTAATTAATTCATTTGCTTTTCTTGAAGAAAAATCATAAAGTATACTATGAAAAAATAAATTTTCTTTTACTGTTAATTTAGAATCTAAATTAACTTCTTGAAAAACAACTCCAAAAAATTTACTTACAATACTTCTCTGAACATTATCTTTTCCAAAAATAAAAACTTTTCCTGATGTAGGTTTAATTGCTGAAGTTATTATTTTTATTAAAGTACTTTTACCTGCTCCATTTGGTCCTATTATTCCAAAAATTTCTCCTTCATCAACAAAAAAATTTATATTTTTTAAAGCAATAAAATCATTATAAAACTTATTTACATTTTTTACCTCAAGAGGTTTCATTATAAAAATTATACCACCGCGGATGAACGCGGATACAACGCGGATTAACGCGGATTTATGCCACCGCGGATTTATGCGGATATTGAAACAGATTTATGCGGATAATTTTTAAAATATCCGTACTAATCCGTTCTAAATCCGCATTTATCCGTTGTTATCCGCATTTAATCCATTTCTAATCCGTATTTATCCGTTGTTATCCGTATTTATCCGTAGTTAAATATTTTTTAAATTTTCTACCTCTATCAAATTCATCTTTAAATAATTCAAATGAAGCTGCTGCAGGAGAAAATAAAATTATATCTTTTGGCTTTGATTTTTGATTTGCAAAAATCATTGCTTCTTTTAAGTTGTCAGTTTCAAAATATTCATCAATTTTAAGTTTTTTAAGTTCTTTTTTTAATTTTTCCGTTGCTGAACCTTTAAGCAATATAAGTAATTTAACTCTTTTTTGAATAACTTTTGCTAAATTTTCAAAATCAAGATTTTTATCAGTCCCGCCAGTTATTAAAACAATTTTTTTATTAAATGCTAAAATACTATTTATTGTAGAATAAGGGTTTGTGCTACAAGTGTCATTTATCCATAATTTTTTAAATTTCTCTATAGGTTCTAATCTTCCAAAAAGTGGTTTAATTTTAGATAAAATTTTTAAAATTTCTTTCTTTTCTAAACCAAATTTTCTACCAATCAAAAAACTTACTTTCGCATTTTCAACTGCTCCTTTTCCAAAAAATTTAAAACCTTCTTTTTTAAGCTCTTTTTCAAAATATTTGCTATATTTATAAAAAATAACTTTAGATTTTATATTCCACATTTTTTTAAATTTTTTATAAAGATTTTTAAGATTATTATTTAAAAACAAAAAATCATCTTCTTTTTGCCATCTTGCAATATTAAATTTAGCTTTTTGATAATCAAGTAAGCTTTTGTAAGTATTAAGATGATCTTTATCTATATTTGTAATCACACTTATTTGTGGAGATTTTTTAACATAAATAAGACTCTCTAATTGCCAACTTGAAATTTCAGCAACAACAATGCTTTTTTGTTTCAATTTAGGCAAAACTTCAAGAAAACTTTTTCCAGCAACTCCAACTAAAAAACAATTATATTTTTTCTTTAAAATATTAAAAATAAAATTTGAAGTAGTACTTTTACCTTTAGTTCCTGTTATTCCTATTGTAAAAGCTGGTGAAAGTAGAAAATATAAACTAACATCAGTATGAATTGGTATTTTATTTTTTTTAGCAATCCTTAAAAAATAAGAATCTCTTGGTACTGCAGGATTTTTAATTATAATATCAGCATTTTTAAAGTCTTCTTCTTTATGTCTTCCTAAAACATATTTTATTTTGTATTCCTTTAATTTTTCTAAAGATTTTTTTAATTCTTTTTCAGTTTTAAGATCTGTAACTATTACATTAGCTCCAATTTTTACAAAAAACTTAGTAACGCCAACTCCACCACCATGAGAACCTAATCCCATAATTAAAACTTTTTTATTTTTAAAATAATCTAAGTTTATCATAAAATTACCCCGCCACCTAAAAGGAAATCGTCTTTATAGAAAACAATGCTCTGACCAGGTGTTGGCAATTTTGCCTTTTCTATAAATACAACTTTTTTCTCGCTAGGATAAATATAAGCAGGAATTAATTTTTGTCTGTATCTTATTCTTACCATAATTTTTTCTCCATCTTTAATTTCTTTAAAATAATTCTCATCACTATAGTAAATTTCATCTTTATAAAGAATTTCATCGTTTTCTTTTGCAACAACTAAAACATTATTTTCAACATCTTTTTTAGCTACATACCATGGCCCATTTTTTGCCCAAAATCCATGTCTTTGCCCAAGAGTATAAAAATAATAACCATAATGATAACCTATTAAATTTCCAAATTTATCATAAACATAACCTTTTTGAGTCGGTAAATAAGTTTTTAAAAATTCAGAAAATTTAATTTTTCCAACAAAACAAAGACCTTGGCTATCTTTTTTATAAGCAACAGGTAAATTGTTTTCTGCAGCAATTTTTCTTACTTCCTCTTTTTTTAAATCCCCAAGTGGGAAAATTATTCTTTTTAAAATTTCTTTTTTAATTTTCCATAAAAAATAAGTTTGATCTTTTTCTTTATCTTTTGGAATTTTTATAAGTTCCCCTTCTTTTTTTGCGTAATGCCCTGAGGCTATAAAATCATTATCATTTAAATTCGCAACTTTATTTAAAAATAAACCAAACTTTATCTCAGAATTACATAAAACATCTGGATTTGGCGTTATGCCTTTTTTATAATCTTCTATTGTTTTTTCCATAACTAATCTTTTATAATCTTCTTCAATATCAATAACATAAAATGGTATATCTAAAATTTCTGCAACCTGTTTTGCATCTTGAAAATCTTGATAAGAACAATTATTTAAAGAAGTCATTCTTAAATGAATTCCAACCACGTCAAAACCAGCTCTTTTTAATAAAAGAGCACTACAAGAAGAATCAACTCCACCAGACATAAGTACAAAAACTCTTGCCATATTAATAAATTATATCATCGCTACCGCGGATGAACGCGGTACCACGGATTTATGCGGATATTAAACAGATTCATTCGGATAATTTTTTAGATATCCGCACTTATCAGTTTTGAATCCGAATTTATCCGTTATTATCAGCATTGATCAGTAGTATTTGACTTTTAATCTACATTATTCAATATCTTTATGAGAGTAAAAAAATAAAATTTTTCTATTTTTAAAATTTAATGGATGGAAGGTTGGGACTTTTTTTGAAGAATTATTGCTTACGGCTAATTTTTTATTCCAGTAAAAACCTATATGATAATGCCCCTCTTTTTTCTCCCAAACAACAATTGAACCCCTTTTAGGATTTTTAACTTTATACCAACCATTTTTCTCCATATCTTTAATTGTTGAATTTACTGTAAGATGAATATCTTTTATAAGATTTAAAATTTTTAAAATTGTTGAAACATAGAATGCGCAACTTAATCTACCATTTTTAAGAATATCTTTACTTTTTCCACTATCAAAGAAATAATTATTTTTAAAAAAATTTGTTCCAATACTATTTTTAAGAAGCTTAATTAAAGTTTTCTTTTTATCCTGAATCAATTCGCGCCCCCAACCGGAGTCGAACCGGTGTTTCCGCGCTGAGAACGCGGTGTCCTAGTCCACTAGACGATGGGGGCTAAACCACTTCCACAACTTTTATTTTTTTGATTTTTCCATTAAATAGAGTTTTTCTTTTTGTTTTAAAGACAACTTTACCGTCTTTTAATGCAAATAAAGTATCATCATCACCTATTCCAACATTTTTCCCTGGCCAAAATTTTGTTCCTCTTTGCCTTACAATAATATTACCAGCTTTAACAAATTGCCCAGCATACCTTTTAACTCCTAATCTTTTTGATTCGCTATCTCTACCTAATTTTGTTGAACCACCTGATTTTGTGTGAGCCATATTATTTTCTTCTTTTAATTATTAATTTTGAAGATTTTTTCTTTTTATTTCTTGTTTTTCTACCGCCAGTAATATTCCCCCATGGATCTTTTGGTCTTCTTGTCCCTCTTGTAGTTTTACCCTCTCCACCACCATAAGGATGATCAACAGCATTCATAGCAGAACCTCTAACATGAGGTCTCCTTCCTCTATGTCTTGAAGCCCCAGCTTTCCCTAAATTAATATTTCTATGATCTGGATTTGAAACTTGACCAATACTTGCCCAACAATCAGCTAAAAATTTTCTAATTTCTCCTGATGGCATTTTTACTATTGCATATTTACCTTCAATTCCCATCATAATACCAGAAGATCCAGCAGCTCTTATTAATTTACCACCACCATTTGGTTCTATTTCTAAATTATGAATTGGTGTTCCTGGATTAATATTTTTAAGTGGAAGTCTATTTCCAACTTCAAGTGGTGCATTTTCGCTTACAATTATCTCATCACCCACTTTTATACCATCTGGGGCTAAAATATATCTTCTCTCTCCGTCTTTATAACAAACTAAAGCAATAAAGGCGCTTCTAAATGGATCATACTCTATAGTTTCAACTTTGGCTGGTATATCTTTTTTATCCATTTTAAAATCAACCAATCTATAAAGCTTTTTATTACCCCCACCCCTAAATCTTACTGTAATTCTTCCCTGATTATTTCTTCCTTTTTTCTGATGATATCTAATAGTCAATGGTTTATAAGGTTCGTCAGTTGTCAAAACAGCCTTATAATCAATACCAACTTTTCCTCTTTGTCCGGGTGTTTTTGGTTTGTAAAATTTCAAAGCCATAATAAAAATTATAACATAAATTTACAAACGCGGATGGACGCGGATTTTAACGCGGTACCACTGATTTGTGCGGATTTTGAAACGGATCTATGCGGATAAACGCCACGACGGATTTATGCGGATATTGAAACGGATTCCAGCGGATTTATTAAGATTTTAAAACGGATTTATGTGAACCAACGGATTTATGCGGATTCTAAACAGATTCATACGGATAAAATATTAGACATCCGCATTTATCCGTTTATAATCCGAATTTATCCGTGGTTATCCGCATTTAATCCGTTTTAAATCCGAATTTATCCGTGGTTAGATGAACACTGATAAATTAATTAAAATTAATTAAGTTCGCATTGGTTCGTTTCAAGTTCGTATAGGTTCGTGTTAAATTATCGTATTGGTTAGTTTCAAGTTCGCATTGGTTCGCGTATTTTGTAAAGTCTATATTTTTTTAACTTTTTATTTAGTTTGCATTTTAATAAAATTATCAAAAAGCATTGCAACTAAAATTGGACCAGTGCCACCTGGTGTTGGAGTAAAATAAGAAGCTTTATCTTTAATTTTTTCTACATCAACATCTCCATAAATTTTACCATCAATTATCTTATAACCAAA
>JAPYWP010000019.1 GCA_028276315.1 Minisyncoccota bacterium
TATAATTAAATTATGAAAGACATTAAGGATATTTCTAATGAGGAAATTTGTAAAATTTTAAGAGAGCTTTCTATTTTTTATGAGATAAAAGATATTGAATTTAAATCAAGGGCTATAGATAAGGCACTGCACAATATTGAGGCATTAGATAAAAATTTAAAAGATATTTATTTAGAAAAGGGAATTGATGGACTAAAAGAAATACCTGGGGTTGGGGAAGGAATTGCAGAAAGAATTGAAGAGATTTTGAAAACAGGAACTCTTTTAGAATACGAAAAATATAAAAAAGAAATACCAATTGATATAGAAAATCTTATTAAAATAGAAGGTGTGGGGCCTAAAACAATAGCAGCTCTTTGGCAAAGATTAAAAATAAAAAATGTTGACGAACTAGAAAAAGCTGCAAAAGAACATAAAATTTGTAAACTTGAAAGATTTGGAGAAAAAAGTGAGCAAAAAATTTTAAAAGGTATAGAATTTTATAAGTCGAGCGGTCAAAGATTTTTGCTTGGATTTATTGAACCAACAGTTTTAGAAATAAAAGAATATCTTCAGGGTTTTAAGGAGATTAAAAAAATAGAAATAGCTGGATCTTTTAGAAGAAGAAAAGAAACAATTGGAGATGTTGATATTTTAGTTGTATCTAATGAACCAGAAAAAGTTGTAGAAAAATTTTTAAAAATGAAAAATATAGCTTATATTTATGCAAAAGGTGATACAAAATGCTCTATAAAACTTGAAAATGGTCTAGATGTTGATCTTAGAATTGTTGAAGAAAAATCTTTCGGTGCTGCACTGATGTATTTTACAGGATCGAAAGAGCATAATATTGAATTAAGACAAATTGCAATTAAAAAAGGCTATAAATTAAATGAATACGGATTATTTAAAGATGAAAAATTTATTGCAGGGAAAACAGAAGAAGAGGTTTATGCAAAATTAGGACTTGAATGGATACCACCAGAACTAAGAGAGGCTAAGGGAGAAATTGTTGCTGCTCAAAAAGGCGAGCTTCCAAAATTAATAGATTATGATGATCTTAAAGGAGATTTGCAGGTTCAAACAAATTGGACAGATGGATCAAATTCTATTGAAGAAATGGTAAAAGCAGCTATCGAGATGAATTTAGAATATATTGCAATTACTGATCATACAAAATCTTTAGCTATGACAGGAGGATTAGATGAGAAAGAAATTTTAAAACAAATTGAAGAGATTAAAAAATTAAATGAAAAATATAAAGGAAAGATTAAAATTCTAACTGGAGCTGAAGTTAATATTTTACCAGATGGATCTTTAGATATTAAAGATGAAATTTTAGAAAAACTTGATTTTGTTGGCGCATCAGTTCATTCCCATTTTAATTTAGATAGAAATAAGCAAACAAAAAGAATAATTAAAGCTATAGAGAATCCAAATGTTGATTGTATTTTCCATTTAACAACCAGGGTAATTAATAGAAGAAAAGAAATAGATATTGATTTAGATACAATTTTCAAATTGGCAGCAAAGACAAAAACACTTTTAGAAATTAATGCTTATCCAGATAGATTAGATATTAAAGATGTTTATATTTTAGAAGCTAAAAAAAATGGAGTAAAGTTTGTTATAGATTCAGATGCTCACTCAAAAATGCATTTTAAATTTTTAAAATATGGAATAAGTCAAGCAAGAAGAGGTTGGTGTGAAAAGGGTGATATTGCTAATGCTTGGCCATTAGAAAAATTTTTAAAATTCAAAAAGTAGATTATAATTTTTTATGACAAATATTGAGTTTTCTTGGAAGTTTTTTTTAAAATTATTTCTTTTTATTGCTTTTTTGATTTTTATTTGGGAGATTAAAGATGTTATTTTAATTTTTTTAACATCTTTAATATTTTCAGCAGGCGTTGAAGTTTGGTCAAGATTTTTATCTAGTAAAATAAAAATTCCTTATCAACTTTCTGTTGTTTTAATTTTTTTCGGTATTTTCGGCTTTTTAAGTATAATATTTTATTTTCTTATACCAATAGTTTTAGGTGAACTAAAATCGGCCCTTCCTACAATTTTAAATTTAAATAAAAAAGAAATTGTTTATGAATATCCATTTTTAAAAGAAATTATTGAAGTTCTTCAAGAAAAATTGAGTTTTTATATAGCTAATTTAACAACATTAACTTTAAAATTTTTGGGTGGTGCTTTGAATCTTTTTCTAATTATTATAATTTCATTTTATCTTTCAATTCAAGGTAAAAATGTTTTAGGTGGTTTTTTTAGTTATATTTTGCCTGATATTTGGGCGAAAAGAATTCTTATTTTATGGGAAATTTCTCAAGTAAAATTTGCTCAATGGATAGTTGCTGAAATAATTTTAATGTTTATAGTTGGTATAATGGCTTTTTTGGGTTTTTCTTTAGTTGGGGTACCTTATAGTTTACTTTTAGGTATTGTTGCTGGAGTTTTAGAAATTATTCCTTTTATTGGTCCTGTAGTTAGTGCTTTTATTGCTGGCATTATTGGACTTTCAGAAGGAATTAAAACTGGAATTTTAGCTGTTTTAGTTATGACTGTTGTTCAACAATTAGAAAATCATTTAATTGTTCCTAATTTAATGAAACAAAGAGTAAATATTAATCCTGTTATTGTTATTTTAAGTTTAATTATAGGTGGGAAAATTGCAGGAATAATTGGTACTTTAATTTCAATTCCTATTGTTAGTGCTTTTATTGAAATTTTGAAATTTTTAAAATCTCAAGGCTATAGTTTAGAAAATGTTTTTAAAGAAGAGAGCTAAATTAAATAAAAATTAAAATTTTCATTTAGAATCTATATTGGTGGTTAACTTCTGCACACTCCTTTTATTTGATTATGTTAAATTTTTTATAAAAGTTTTTCTATGAATTTTAAGTGGTCCAAAAACTTTAATCAACTTTAAATGTTCCTTTGTGCCATAACCTTTATTTTTTTCGAAATTCCAATTTGGATATTTTAAAGACAATTTTTTCATAAAATTATCTCTTTTTACTTTTGCTATAATTGAAGCGCAGGCAAGGGAAAATAATTTTCTATCACCATGTACAAAAAATTTTAAATTTTTAATTTTTTTAAGTTCTTTAATTTTGAGGCCGTCAATAATTGTTAATTTAGGTTTTAAATCTTTTATTATTTTTTTAATTCCTAGAACTTCAGCTTTAATTATTCCATATTTATCTATTTTCTTTTCATTTATAAAAACAAACTTAAATTTAAATGTTTTTTTAATTTTTTGAAAAATTTTTTCTCTTTGATTTGAATTTAAAAGTTTTGAATCCTTTACCCTAAAATCTATATTATAATTTTTATTTTCTAAAAGAATTCCTGCTACAACAAGAGGTCCAACTAAAGAACCCCTTCCAGCCTCATCAATAGCAACAATTTTTTTATATTTTTTTATGAGTTTTTTCTCAAAATTTATATTTTCTAACCAAGCCATTTTGTTTAATTATACCTTATAATTATTATTAAAATGTCAGAAAATAAATTTTATAAAAAAAATTTAGAAGAAATTTTTTTAGAACTAAAAACTTCTTTTGATGGTCTTTCAAGTGATGAAGCAAAAAAGAGGCTTGAGGTTTATGGTGAAAATAAAATTAGTTTAGAAAAATTAAATTTTAAAAAAATTTTAAAAGAAATTAAAAGCCCATTTTTTATAATTTTATTTTTTTCTTTTTTGTTATCTTTAATTTTAGGATATAAAAATGAAGCTGTTTTAATATTTTTAATTTTAATATTAAAAATAGCTTTTGTTTTATTTTCAGAAATTTTAATTTATAAAGCAACTAATTATGATTTATTTGAAGATTTTTTTGTTGTAAAAAGAGATGGCAATTGGACTTTAGTAAATTCTAAATATTTAGTTCCTGGTGATATTATCAAAATTTTTTACGGGGATGTAGCTCCTTGTGATATTAAAATTTTTAAATCTTATGATCTTAAAATACAAGATAATTTTGAAAAAGAGCACAAAAAATTAAATGAGAATAATTTTGTTTTTGCTGGTAGTTTTGTAAAAAATGGAGAGGGGGAGGGTGTTGTTATAAATACAGGTAAAAATATTTATTTTTGGGAAGAAAAACAAATTTATGATTTTAAGGAAAGCAAATTTTTGAAAGAATTATTTAAATTTTTAAAAGTTTTTTTGTATATAGCTATTTTTATTTCATTTTTAATTCTTATTTTTGCTTTTTTAAATAAACAAGACCTAAAAGAATCCCTTTTAGAAATTTTTTCTATTTTAATTGGTATTATGCCCCAATGGGCTGTCTTTTTGTTTAGCTTTTCTATTTTAAATTTGGTTTATGACTTTTATAAGAATAAAATTTTTGTTAGAAATATTTTTAAAATAGAAGATTTAAATAATGTTAATTTAATAATTTGCGATAAAAATTTGTTTTTGAAAGATTCAAAGTTAGAAAAAATTATTTTTAATGGGAAAAATTTAGATAAGTTAATTTCTTTTGTTTTAAATATTTTAGATATAAGGTCTGATTTATATAAATCTTTTTTGGATTTTATAAATGAAAAAAAGATAAAAATTGAAAATTTGAAAGTTATTGAAAAGAAAATAGACGATGATTTAAATTATAAAGTTTGCTTTTTTGAAGATGATAAAAAGATCCACTTTGTACTAGGTTCTCCAGTTTTTATTTTAAAAAATTTTAAAGTTAAAAATTCTAAAAATTTAGAAAAAGAAATAATTAATTATATGAATAAAGGATATGATGTTTTATGTTTTGGAATTAAAAAGAGCAAAAAGCTAAATATAAAATTCAAAAAATTAGATGATTTTGGTTTTTTTGTTATTTCTAATAAAACTAATTTAGAATCAAAAGATATTTTTGAGAAAATTAAAAACTTAAAAATTAAAGTCTTATGTTTAATGGAAGAAGCAAGTGGTTTAATTAAACAATTTGTTCAAAATGGTTTTGAAAATTTAAATTTTGAAAATTTGGATTTAGAAAATTTAAAAACAAAAGTCTTAGTTAGTTCTTCAAAAATTGAAAAATTAAAAATAATTAATCAGATAAAAGATAATAAAAATGTTGCTTTTATTTTAGATAATTTGTTTAAAAAAGTTAGCGGAGTTTTATTTTCTTTTAATTTTAGTAAAAATAAAAATTTCAGTGATTTTATTTTATTGGAAAATAGTATTTCAAAAGTTTTTTATGCTATTTTAAAAAGTAAAATTTCATTTTCAAAAATTAAAAATATAATTTTGATATTTTTCTCCTTTTTCTTTAGTATTTATTTTGTTTATCTATTGAGTTCAATTTTAAATACTGCAAAGCCGCTTTTTGCTGTTCAGCTTTTATTTTTATATTTAATAGAAATCGCTTTTTTGTCTTTTTTATTTTTCTTAATAGATAAAAATATGGAAGAATTAGAAAATAGCAATAGGGGATTTATTAAAAATTTTATATTTTTTAGCATAGTTTTTCTTTTATTTAGTTTAATATTTTATTTTTCAATTATTAAAAATTCAAAACTTCAAACAATTTATTTTGTTTTTAGCTATTGGGCTCCATATGTTTTAGCCTTAAATATATTTTCTTATGGTTTTAAAAAAATAGAAATTTTAGAAAATAAGTCTAAAAAATTACTTTTTTTGTTATTAACATTATTTTATTTTTTGCTATTTATACTATCATTTATTTACCTTAAAAGTTTTCTTTATCTTAACCATATAAATATTGATGATTTTATTTTCACATTTTTTGTTATAATTTTATTGAATTTTTTAATTTGGTTAGTTATTAAAATTTTTGATTTAAAATGTTGATAGAAAAATTAGTTTTCATAATATTTTTTTTAATACTTCTTATTTTTGGAGTTAAAATTTTAATTAATAGTCTACTTAAAATAGCTCATTATTTAAAACTTTCAGATTTTATTATAGCTTTTTTTATTGGTGGAATATCAACTTCATTGCCAGAGCTAATTTTAGGTATTCAAAGTTCTATTTTTAAAGTAAATCAAATTTCTTTAGGTAATGTTTTGGGTGCAAATATTAATGATTTAAGTTTTATTTTAGGTATTTCAATTTTAATACCATTTTTATTTAAAAGATTAAATTTTAATTTAGAATATAATTTAGAAAATTTACACTTTGTTTTAATATTTTTAATTACTATTGCTCCATATCTTCTTGCAATTGATGGATATTTAAGTTTTATAGATGGTATATTTTTATTTTTACTATTTTTAGGATATTCTTATTTTGCCATTAAAGAAAATAAAATTAAAATTGAAAAGTTAGAACAAGTTAGTTTTAAAGAATTTTTTAATTCTATTTTTTACTCTCTGTTTTCTATTATTTTAATAGTTGTTTCTAGTTTTTTTGTAATTAAAGAAAGTAAAAATTTGGTAAATTTATATGGATTAAATAATATTCCTTTTGGTGCTTTAATTTTAAGTATTTCTTCAACAATGCCAGAACTTTTATTTTCTTATCAAAGCATGAAGAAAAATTTGGTGGATTTTGCAATAGGGAATATTTTCGGTAGTGTTGCTTTTAATAGCAATATAGTTTTAGCAGTAAATGCTATTTTGAATCCTTTTAAAATAGAAGAAAGAATTAATCTTTTTATAAATCTTATTTTTCTTATATTTATCTTTTTAATTGATTGGCACTTTTTAAAAAATAAACAAATTAATATTTTGTTTTCTATTTTTCTTTTAGCTTATTGGCTTTTATTTTTAGTTGTTAATTTTATATTTTTAGTGTAAAATATATTAATGAGAAGACTTTTTTTATTAATTATTTTAATAAGTTTTTTTAATTTTGCGAATGCAGAATCTGCTTCTAAAATATTACCAAACAATCCTTTTTATTTTTTTAAAAAAGTAATCTATAATGTAAAGCTAAAATTAACTAAGGATGAAGATAAAAAGTTTGATATTATTTTTAAAAATTATAAGCAATTATATTTTGATTTTAATTTTATTTTAGAAAATATAAATGCTACATCAAGTGATGATATTAAAAAACCGCTTTCTGAACTTAAAAAATCATTTTTAGAATTTAAAAATTATATTCTTTTTGAAACAAAAGACTATGAAAAAATTAAGCAAGCAGCTGATTTTTCCTTTAGTGTTTTAAATAAGGATTTTAATATTAAAGACGAAAGTATTGATGATTTTAAATCATTAAATAAAGAATTTTTTCTTAATATTTTAGATAGGTTAAAATTTGAAGACTCTTTTAATTTTTTGATTTCTTTACTTAAAAAAGATAAGATAAAAGCAGAAGATATTGTTTTAATTTTTCAAATTAAAGAAATTTTAAAAAATAAAAAAGGAAATATCTGGGAAAATGAGTATTTAGCTTATTTTGAACCAAATAAATTTAAAAATTTAATATTTCAGGGATCAAAAGATTTATATAAATTTGATTTAGCTTTCGATTATTGGAAAAAAGTTTTAATTGAAAAAAGCGAAAAGCTTCAGAATATTCAAAATGAAATAAGTTTTTTTGAAGATTTTAAAGATGTATCTAGGCAAAGGGCAATAGAAAATTTAAAATGGTTTTTAGACAAATTAGACGATAAAAGTAAAAAAAGATTCCAAAATGTTTTAAAATCTTTAGAGTCTAATGAAGCAGAATTTTGGTCTCAATTTTGGGAAGCTTTTCTTTCTATTTTTCAAGAACTTTTAGCTCCAAAAGTTGCTTGTGTTTTAGTTTGGGATCCTGTTTGTGGTGTTGATGGCAAAACTTATTCAAACATATGTTTTCTTAAAATTGCTAAAGTTGAATTAGCATATAAAGGTGCTTGTGTTGATTTAGGGGATATTGAAAAAATAGAAGATTTGAAAGATTTTGATGATAGTGAATTAGATAAAATTTTAGAGGATTTTATTGATGAAAAATAAATTTTAATATTTTTTTTACAAAATTTATTTTAAAAGATTTTATTCCTATTAAAAAACCATCAAGTTCAATATAATTTGAAATATTTTTTTCATTAATAGATCCTCCATAAAGAAGTTTAATCCCTGGGAAAAGCTTATTTACAATTTTTTTTACTTTTTTTACTTTTTCAATTTTAATTTCCTTTCCTCCGAACGTGCTTATTGCTGATCTTGGTTCATAAGCAAGATAAAGATAATTTTTTAAATTTTGATTTATAAAATTTTTAAATTCGTCCGTTTTATATAATTTTTTAATTTCAGATATTTTTTCAAAACAATATATTGTTTTTATTTTTAAATTTAATGATTCTTTAATTTTTTTAAATATAAGATCTAAGTTCTCTTTAAAAATAACTCTTCTTTCGCTATGACCTAAAATTACAAAATCAAGACCATTTTTTTTAATCATAGAAAGAGAGATTTCTCCTGTAAAAGCACCAATTTTTTCGTAAAAAGCATTTTGGAGTCCTATATTGTAATCTTTAAATTTTCTTTTTAAACTTATTGCATAAATACTTGGAGGAGCTATATAAATTTTTTTTCTATATTTTTTATCTGCAATTTTATTTAATTTTTTAAAAAAATTAAAACAAGAATCTAATTTTTCAGGTTGCATTTTCCAATTTAAAACTAAAATTTTATCCATATAAAATTAAACAAGAAAAAATTAATGTTGCTGTTTCAGTTCTAAATTTATTTTGAGTTATTTTTACTAAATTTGCGCCGTTTTGTTTTGCAAGTTTTATTTCTTTTTCTGTAAATCCACCTTCTGGGCCAATAAAAAGACTTATATTTTTTATCTTTTTTATCTTTTTTTTAATTTGTTTCAAAGTTACCTCTCCATATGGATCAGCCAAAATAATAAATGAATTTTTTGCATTCATTATTGCATCGATAAATTTTAATGGTTTTTCTATTTTTGTTAAATTTTCCCAAGTTGAAACTTCGTTTGCTTTTTTTACTAAATTTTCCCATCTTTTTGGAATTTCATTTAAAAACCAATTTGTTCTTTCAGTTTTAATTGGTACTATTTTTTGTACTCCAAGCTCAACAAGTTTTTCAATTAGATCTTCCATTTGATTTTTCTTTATGAAACTAATATAAACAGTTAAAAACTTATTTATTTTATTTTTTATTTTTACTTTTTTAACAACTTCTAAAACTAA
>JAPYWP010000020.1 GCA_028276315.1 Minisyncoccota bacterium
GGTGTTCCTCTTAAAGAATTAGTTGAAAAATTCATTTACAATAGATTTGAGCCAAGTGGTGTAACTCAAAATCCGCAAATTCCTTTAGCAACATCAATTGTAGATTATATTTTTAAATACTTAGCTTTAAGATTTTTAAAAGATGAAGATTTAATTGATCTTGGACTTAAAAAAGCAGCGCCGATAGAGTCCAATGTTTTACAAAAAACTCTTCCGCTTGAAATAAAGAAAACTTCTAATAATGGAATTGATTCAGGTCCTCCTTGTAAATATTGTGGTGGAATGACAACAAGAACAGGAACTTGTTATACTTGTTTAGAATGCGGAGAAAGCTCTGGCGGCTGCGGATAATGCTAATCTCCCAAATCCCACTGCTCACTTCTAATTTTTTAATTATTCCCACCTCCCATCTCTCATTTCCCACCGCTCACTTCTAATTTTATTTTTATGCTATAATTTATATGTCATCATTGAAATTAAAAATTATTTTCTATCCGCGTTGTATTAAATCCGCGTTCATCAGCGTTGCATCCGCGTTTATCCGTGGTGGCGTTTATCCGCGTTGTATCCGCATTCATCTGTGGTTGCCCCGGTAGCTCAATTGGTAGAGCAACAGCCTTTTAAGCTGGAGGTTGGGGGTTCGATTCCCTCCCGGGGCACAAAGAAAATTAAAAGTTAAATACTACGGATAAATTCGGATTTGGAACGGATTAAAATACGGATTATCTAGTATTTTGTATGTTTTATCCGAATAAATCCGTTTCAAAATCCGCATATATCCGTGATAGTGCGGTGGTAGTTCAGTGGTAGAACGCCTGCTTGCCATGCAGGAGGTCGCGGGTTCAAATCCCGTCCACCGCTCAAATTCATGGAACAAACACAATTAAAAAATCCTTTTATTTTTCTTTATAAGGCAACTTTTAATTATTTTAAAAATGTAAAAGCTCTTCTTTTATCATTTTTAATTTTTATTTTTTCTATATTAAGTTTTCTTTTTAATGAAAAATTAACACCAATAATTCAAGAGCAAGCAAATAAAAATCCAAGTTTACTTTTTTTAGCAATCATTACAAACATTATTTTAATTTTAATTTATTTAGTAGTTTCAATTTCATTTATTTTATCTCTTTTAAAGAAAGAAAATTCGCTTCAACAAATTTTTGAAGAATCTCCACGTTATATTTTAAAAATTATTTTTTCTTCAATTTTAATTTTTATTTTAGCTGCATTTATATTTTTTAATCTTTTTTTAATTTTAGGATTAATTTTTAGCATTATTTCTGTTATTGCAAAATTAGGAATAAGCTTGCAATTTCCAACTTATTTTTTCATAATTCTTATTATTATTTTTACTTTTTTTACCTTTCCTTTACTTTTTTCTCCAATTTTTATAATTACAGAGCGAGAAAAAATTTTAAGATCAATTTCAAAAAGTTATTATTTTGCATTCAAAAATAAATTTTTAATTTTCAGTTCTTTAATAATATTTTTATTAATTTTTAGCGCTATTTTTTACTTAATATTTCAATTCACACCACTTAAATATTCTTTTTTAAAAATTTTAACCCAAACATATGAAAAAGATTTAGAATTTCAATATTTAGTTTTAATTTACTTTTTGGAAAACATTTTATTTTTCCCAGTATTAATATCAATCTATTCAACTTATTTTGAAAATTTTAAAGAAAAATTAAAAGAGGAAAGAGATTTAGATGAAAAAATAAAAGCTACAAGCAGAAAGATTCTTAAAATTTTATTAATTTTTGTTATTTTAGATATAGTCTTTTTTGCTCTTACTTTAGCTCTAATTAAATACTTTTTGCCAAAATTTCAAGAACAATTGAAAAATTTAAATTTGCAAGATATCAAAACCAACCAAAGCCCAAAATAATTCCTAAATTTCTAAATAAAATTTCTCCATAATTCATATATTTTAAAAGTAGCTCAAATATTGATTTTTCAACTCCAAAAATTTCAGCATCAGAGACTTTCGGCAAAATAATCAAACTAAATAATATAAATAAAATTAAAAGATATGGCTTTTTTTGAGTAAAATAAGAAAGAATGAAAATACCAAAAATAAGCGCGCCAAAATAATAATATAAATAACCTGGCCTTAAACTTTCAATAAGTATTAAATTAAAAAAGTAAAAAAGATAACCTGCAGTAAAAAGGTAAATTTCATTAGGGAAAACAATCTTTTTTTTGAAAGTTTCAAAAACAACTTTTAAAATATATAAAAATGAAAATATCCAAACTAAAATATTTGGAAAAATTTCAAAGGTTGCATTAATGTTTCTAATTCCAAATGGCCAACCCAAAACAAAAGAAGCTAAAGGAGAGCAAAATTCGGTTGGAACTGAATGTGAAAAAAACATTTTTAAATTTTCTTCTAAGATTTTTTTAAAACTTAAAGTTAAAAATTTAAAACCATGCTCTTTAATGAAAAATCCAAAATGAATTTCAAAAAAAAGATAATAAATTAAAATTATTAAAATAAGACCAAAAATAACTTCTTTAATTTCAAAATTTTTCAAAAAATAAATAAAAAATAAAATTACAAAAATTATTGAAAACCATTTTACGCTAATTGCAAGAGCCCAAAAAATAAAAAATAAAAGTTTTTTATTTTTAAAAAGAAATATTAAACATAAAAGAGAAAAATTTATCCAAACAATTTCAAGCAAAAGGAATTTTCTAAAAAAAAGAAGACTAGTTTCTGTATTTAGTAAAATTCCAACTATAGTCGCCCAATTTAAATTATTTGAAACCTCTTTAATTAAAATAAATCCTAAAACTCCCAAAAATGAGCTAAAAATTAAAAATAAAATTCTTGGTAAAAAATAATTTTCCCTCTCTGGCCAACCAGAGATTTTAAGTAAAAGAGCAAAAAATAATTTTGCAAGAGGCGGATGGCCATCAAAAAATTCTTCTTTTTTAAGATAATTTTGAGCCTGAGTAATAAAATAAGCTTCGTCAAAAACCTTAAAATTTGCCTTTTCTAATCCAAAAAGCCCCAATAAAAATCCTATAGAAAAAATTAAAGTAACAATTAAAAGCTCATTTAAATTTTCCTTTATCCACAATTTCATTTGAAATTTTATCACAAGATGCTATAATTAAAATTAATTAATAATTGCCCAGCTTGGGCATAAAATTAAAAATATGAATGGAGAAAATCAACAACAAACACAACAGCCACAACCAGAGAAAAAAACAAAACTTACTTGGCTTTATGTTGCAATTATTATAGTTATCCTTATTATTGTTCTTTATGGACTTTTAAAATAATTTATGGATGAAAAATTAGAAGGGAAAAAATCAAAGAAAATTTACTTTATTATAGCTTTAGTTGTTATTGTTTTAGTTATTTTAGGATTTTTTGTTTATGATAAATTTATTAAATTTAAACCAAAGCCAATACCATTTAGAAAATACGAAGTAGCGCCAGTAAATAAAATAAAAAATGGCGAATTTTTGCAAGGAAATTACGAGGTTGAAAAAGGTAAGGTTTTCGGGCTTTTTAATGATGATTTAGTTCCTCATTATTTAGCTTCAGATGATTGTCCAGAACTTAATGGTCGTATTGTTCCGCCTCTTGGTTTTGCAAGCATTGTTGCTCCAAATAGGGATGAGTGTACAGTTTATCTAAAAGAAAAACCAGAAAATAAAGTAAAATATAAATTTAGATAACGCGGATTAGCATAGAGAATTCGGAAAATTACGGATAAATGCGGATTCGAAATGGATGATAGCGGATATCTAAAAATTATCCTCATAGATCCGTTCCAATATCCGCATATATCTGTGGGTATATATCTTATCCGAATGAATCCGTTCAAGAATCCGTATAAATCTGTGGTAGCATAAATCCATGGTACCGCGTTCATCCGCTTTGTATCCGCGTTTTATTACATCTGCGTTTATCCGCGTTATTAATCCGATCCGCGTTCATCAGCGTTAAAATCCGCGTACCACGGATAAATTCGGATTAGGAACGGATTAATGCGGATAACAACGGATAAATTCGGATTCAAAACGGATTAAATGCGGATATTTAATTATTTAATACGAATGAATCCGTTTAAATATCCGCATAGATCCGTGGGTATATATTTTATCCGCATAGATCCGTTTAAATATCCGCATAAATCCGTCGTGAAAAAAATTATCCGCGTTTATCCGCGTTAAAATCCGCGTTAATCCGCGGTTAAAAAATTATTATGTTAATCAAAATATTATCCTTAATAGTAAACTTTAATCTTATATTTCAACCATTAACATTTAATCTTTATTTAAGTTCTCTTTTAAATTCAAAAGCTCAAGCTCAAGATACAACCAGTGACTATCCTCAATTTGAAGTTGAAATTGTCCCAATCGCCACAGCTTCTTCAACAGATATTGTAAGATGGGGAGGTGGATACTATTGTAATCCCTATGAAGGCAATATTACTTTTCCTTCTAAGTATATACCCTCCGGAGAAGAGGCTACAGTTATTCAAAAAGTAAAGGATGTATTTTTAAGTAATGGAAACAATGGATGTGAAAGTATTTGGCCTCAAATTTTATTTAGATTCAAAACAGCTACTTCATATTCAGATTTATTAAATTTTTTAAAATCCTATTATTCTAATGCAAAATTTAATATCAAAATAAATTTAAAATTTAGGGACGCTAATGGAAGTTTAATTGATAAAGATTTAAATTTAGAATATTATACAAACGACGGCAATGATAATGTTATGAAGGGAGAGAATAATAATATTTCAATTTCGGGGATTAATGGATACTCTTATATTAATGAAAATAATATATCAACCGCAACGGATCCTTATAGCAATAAGGAATATTCCTATTTCGATCTCTATTTATCTTTAAGATCTCACTATTATTTTAGAGACGAACCCTATCTTGACCCTATTATTGATTATGCAACTAAAACTAAGCACGTTACAACCACTCATCCAGAATTTCCAAAAAGATTTATTATAAAAAGCATTTCTTTTGAAGTTAATGGTCAAAATTTAATAAAAAATGTAAAATTCTTTAAAGATGCCAAAAGTTACGGAGATTATTTAGAAGGGGTTGAAAACTCTGTAGATATTGAAGTATCAACTACAACTTTTGAAAACCTTGAAGATCTTAAATTTAATAATGATGATAAATTAAAAGGCATTGTTGGTTTTTTCCCAGCATTTATAGAATCTTTACCCCAATCTTTACCAGATACAATTTTTGGTGATGCTTGTAGATATTATAGTGAAAAAGAAAATGGCCCTATAATTTTACTTCCTTATCAATTTGCTGCAGTTTATTCTGTTAGTGTTTCTGCAACAGGAACCTGCGATCAGCCTCCAGAATTTAATAATGGGATAAATCCAAACGAAGGAAGTTTTTGTTTTAAGTTTACAAATAGAACTGTACCTTGCGAGATTGTTTCCCCTGGTGGTCCCTTAGGAATAAGCACATCTCCATCTTTATGTATGACAGGTCTCCCTCTTTATAATAAATTTTATAATGGTTATTATTATTTAAAAAATGGCACATCACAAGAATACTGGAATATAAACGAGGCTAAGGGTTATAGGATTATAAGAAAAATAAATAATAGAATTGATAAGTTCCCAAACGCGTATCTATTTTTCTCTAGTTTGAATAATGCGTCAAACACAGATGATGTACAAAACGCAATAAACCAAATACAAAATGATCCATCCTTTAAAGATCTTTTTAAAAACCGAAGAATATTTTCCTATCAAAAATTGTTAGTTTCTAGTTCAAGCAAGCTTACTTATTATATATTTGATATAGAACAACTTTTTGGAATAAAAGAGAACGAATTTACTTATGATTATCTTGCCAAAAGATGTGATCTTTACGGAGTATTTAAACAATTAGAACCACCATATGGAGATACTCAGCGCGAGTTTGATGTTTTTAAATGTTCATCCCCAATAGGCAATATTTTAGTTGGTTTCCTTCCTCATCCTTTAAAACAATGGAAAGATCATTATTATGAAACAGTATGGGACAATAAAGGTACTGTATTAGGATATGGTGGAGATTTTTTAGCTCTAGGTTCTGATTTAGGAATTTTTATAAAACCACTGGATTTTAGTTTTCATGTAGCTAAAAATACTGAAGTTGTAGGAAGTTCATTAATTTTAAACCAACCCTCAATAAAATATGAACTTTCTATTTTAAATTATTTGCCTCGACTTTATACAGATGACCCTGTTTCATATCGATTCAAAGCAGTATCACCATTTTCAATAAAGAATGGAACATTAGTAAAAGATAAAGATAGCTACTTTCAATATAATGATTTTTCACCAAATACTATTTTTGGTAATACTTTTAACTCTTTTTATAAATTCACATCTTTATGTACCCTCCCACAAGCAGGATTTGAAGTTGGTTTAAATTTTCCATCTACTATTGTAGATTATGTAACAACTACTCAATGTGATATAAGCGGACGTTGTTGGGAGGAACAAACCCCTGTATATTCTTCTTTAATTAATCAATGTTTTAATACTGCTACAGCTACAATTTCTGCATCTTGGAATATAACTTACTATACTAAACAATCTCAAGCTTCAGCTGCCGAAAAAGAAAAAGGTTCATTAGATAATCTTGCAGCTCTTTATGAATATCATGAAAAGGGTAAGAACGTTTCTAGGATAAAATTTGAAATTGCCGAAATCGCCTCCTCCAGTAATTCTACAAGAATATTACCTGTTGTTAGTTTAGAATATGAAAGAAAATACATACCCCCACCCTATCTAAAGCAATACATAGATTATATAAATCGATATATTTGGGGAGAACAAAATTTACCCCAACCTATAGCATCTACTACAGATGAACAAAGACATAGGATTGTTCAAGAAGTTTTTTCTAATCTTCCTATCTTTCTTTCTTTAAAAAAGAAAAATATAACCCCTAACTCTAATATTTCTATCGAAAACATTCCAGAAAATATTAATTTAAATGTTTTCAGTGCTCAAATAGATTGGACCAAATATACATACGGATTACCCGCAGCTTACGCTTTCTTGAAAGTGCTTTCTACAGGATTAAAAGCATTATTTATAATATTTAAAGCAGCTTCCTTTCTTGTTGGTGGGTCACTTGGGTTAACATTAGCTTCTATATCAGAATACATATTCTTATTTGCACTTGTTGAGGATTTTACTCTTTTAACTTTCTTTCCTGAATATAATGGTCCAGATGCTTGGTTAATGTTTGCTTTAGATTCAATTATGTTTTTTGCTACAGCTAGTTTAACAGCAGATTTAAGGCAAGCTTTAAGTAGTGGTATTAATTGGATAGGAGGAAATAAATTTGAGGTAGGTAAAGGATTTATGGGTGAAATTACAGATCTCCTTGATAAATTGGGAATTTCAGGGGCGGGAGTAAATACTGTGAGTTGTTTTGAACTTCTTAGAGGCCCAGAAGAAAATATTCAACCTCAATTCCCACAAGAGAATATAAATAATTTAAACCAATATTCAAAAATTAATTCTAATGCTTTTGCTCAAACCCATGGATATCGTGATTACGTTTGTTTACTACCTTATTATACTTCTGATAAATGGTATCCTGGATATTATGATTTTTTAAAAAGCTATATGATGTACGTATATAGGAAAATTTCTCCTATGAAAATTTCTCCTATTTTTCAGTTTAGGGTAGTATATCCTAAAAATGAAAAAATAAATTTACAAGAGTTTTCTCCTCAACAAGTAACTAATGCGTTATTTGCTCCTGTAAATTTTATAGCTCTTGCTTATCCATCATTTTACAAGCAACAGAAGGCTTTAGTGACAACTGCATCTCTCGTTGCTCCAATTGTTTCTCAATTTCTTATTAGTAATAAAACTTTTCAAGAGATAGCACCATATATAATAATAGGAGGAGCTGTATTTACTATTCTTACTGGAATGGTTACGTTATTTAATTTAGGTAAAATGTATAGAGATTTAACGAAAGAATACGAAGAATACGAAGTAAAATCAATAGGAATAAGTTATGGTTATAAAATAGAGGGAATAACTGTAAATGCAACAACAGAAAATAAAACTTACGCTCCAATATTTACTCTTATAGGAAGACCTGTATTTGATCCTGACTATCCTGAATATGGTTATTATGAGCCAGTAAAAAGATTTTATGGAGTTCAAATACAAGTTGGGAATAATTGCAAAACTTTTTCTTGTATTTTTAATGAAAATACTGCGACGATTATACCAACTACCTCCCAAAATGCTTCTCTGAAAGATTTCAATATAGAAAGTATAGAAAATGAGGAATATATACCTTATTGCAATGATAGAGTGGTTAAAAAACAAAACAAGACTGAAAACACCCAAATTGTATCTACGAGTAAAACTTATAATATTGCCACCTCTTCTTCTGATTATATTGGCTTTGGAATAATGCTTAAATCTTTTTTGTCTAAGCTAATTCTTAAATTTAATGACCAAAACTCAATAAGCGATATAGCTTCTGGTACTAATCCTATTCCTTTAGAATTTCAATATCCTCAAGTAACTACTACAACCCATTTGTTTGTGAAAAATACAACTACTGATATAAAAATTACAACAAATGAATGGTGGGTTGCTACTAATACGGTTTCGAGTACTGGTTATCAATGTACGGATTCTAGTGGTAGACATAATTTTGTAATATATAACGTTGCTGAAATATTAAAAACCATTAATTACAAGATAAATTGTGCAGGGGGTACGAAACTAAAATGGAAGGGGATGGATGTGGCGAATACTTGTTTGGGATGGGTTTGTGAGTATGAGCCACAATGGCAGCCATCGCTTCAAGAAGTTACAACAACCCCAAACAAATAAAATTTGATAAAATTAAAATATGGATCCAAAATTTCCAAGC
>JAPYWP010000021.1 GCA_028276315.1 Minisyncoccota bacterium
AAATTTGATTTAATGTTTGCTCTCTTTCCTCGTGCCCACCAGTGATCCCAACTCCTCTTACTTTTCCAATAGCGTCAATTTCATCAATAAACAAAATACTTGGTTGGTTTCTTTTAGCAACAGCAAAGGCATCACGGACACGACTATTATGAAGTAAAACAGGTTTTTCTCCTCCAAAAAATGCTTCATTTTCACATCCACAAAGATCATAAACATAATCGTTATAAGGTTTGATTAATATTTTAGTAACTATCGGTTTTTTAGCTTTTTTTGTTTTATTTGATTCTAAGAATGGGTTGTTTGTTTTTCCAAATTTGATGATGTAATATTTAGATTCCTTAATGATTTTGTCCCTAATTTTCCTTTCAGGAGATATTTTTTTATTTAAACTTGCTGAATATCCATGTAAAGCAGAAAGCCAAATAATTTCTAAAGCTAATCTTTTTGAAACAGTTGATATGATTAGCCTCCCATCTTTTGATATAAAACCATCTCCTTTATATAAACCTTCAAGATAAGCTTTATAGTAATTAAACGGAAGTTCCCATAAAAATGAAGGAATATGTTTTTTCTTGGCACCATTGCCACAATGTTTTTTAAAAAATTTAGAAATCATTGATGAGTAGATAGTAATTCTTGTCGAACTTGTATCCGCGTAGTCTTTTATGTCCGGTTTAATGTTAAAAATTTTCTCTATCAAGTTGGCGCAGTCTTCTATTAATTCTTTTTCATGAATACCAAAAATAAATTGAGTAAAGTATTTTGTTGTTCTTCCTTCTGCAGTGTAATAGCCCATGAGTCTCATTAAGTCTTCTGTAACCTTGATTTTTGTCGGTACACCAAATTTTAGTAAATTAAAAGAAGATAAGAGCCTAGGTTTTCTTCTTCCAATTTTCCAATTTTTTATCGTTGTTTGAGCAAAACCAGTAATTTTACCAATTGCTTTTTGAGAAAGAATATTTCTCATACTTAGGGCAAAATTATAAGCAAAGTTTATTTTTTGAAATTCTTTTTCATACAAATCTAAATAAACCTCCTTATCTTCAAAATCAAGTTCAGAAACTTTATGAGTTGTTCCTAATCCTTTTATAAACAAACTTCTTCGTTTAAAAGGTAAATTTACCAAAACATCCCCAATCCTAAGTTCCTCCGCTCTTTTGCAGACAATTTTATTTTTTTCTCTTACGAAAATGCTATGATCACCAGTTGTTTTTATTTTCCCTCCTCTAAAGTAAATTTCATAAATCTTATCAACTTTATGTCTAAAAACTCCTTTAACTTTTGTCCACTTTGGCTTTTTAAAGAAATATTTGCCTCTAGATTCAAATCCTAATGTCTCCAAGTTGTCAACGAATTTAATAATTCCTTCTTCATTTTCCCCATAATATTTATCGACAACTTTTTTAATTGGAAGAAGCTTAATTTTATTTTTTTCCTTAATTAAAACTGGTGTATCGCCTGTAACCGAAGCTCCAACACCTACAAACATTTCGACAAATTCAGATCCGGAAATATAAAAGAAAGGAACACCAGCCTCCGCCGCAGTTGCTTGTGCAAGCATTGTTTTACCGCTACCCGGCGGCCCCACCAATAAAACTCCTTTAGGAATTTTTGCTCCAATTTTTAAAAATTTATCTGGATTTTTTAAAAATTCGACAACTTCCATTAATTCTTCTTTAGCCTCTTTTAAATCAGCAACATCTTTAAAAGTAACTCTATTTGGATCATTTGGATTATAGACTTTAATACCAGATTTTCCAAAAGAAAAAATTTGGCTTGTTCCTTTTTGAGCTTGTTTAGATAATGATACAAGAATCCAAATAAGAATTAAAAATGGAAGAATATTTAAAATTAAATTTAAAACCCAACCCCAATTTGATTCATCTTTAAATTCAATATTTATACCCAAATATTTTTGAGGATCAACTCCTATATTTTTAAAAATTTCATAAATGTTTACATTTCTATCTTTTTGAAGATAATAAATTATATTTTTTTCTTTAATTTCAATTCTATTGGGATAAACTATAATATTTGAAACTTCGCCTTTTTCTATTTTTTCTTTAAATTGTTGCAGATTAATATAATTGATTTCTTTTTTTTGTTGGTTTAAAAAACTAAATAAAAGACTAAAGCTTAAAAATAAAGCTAAAACAAACAAAATTATTTCTAAAAACGAGGGTTCCTTTTTCATGCTTATTTAATTATAATTGATTTTCTTCAAATTTTAAAGAGAAAAATATTCTGTCGTTCTCAATCCTTAAAATTTTAGCTTTTGTTTCCACCCCTACTTCTAATTTTTCTTTTTTTTCTGCTGGTATTTCAGATATATGAATCAATCCTTCTATTGGTGTTTCTTTAATTCTAAAAAATATTCCAAAACGACTTATGCCCGTAATTTTTCCTTCAACTATTTGTCCTGGCTTAAATTGTAAAAGATAATTTTGAATAGTTTCTTCTTCTGCTGCTTTTTGGGAAAGAATTAATTTTTCCTTCTCAGGGTCATAGTCTATTATTCTAAATCTAAAAGTTTTTCCAACAAGATTTTTTAATCTTTGAACTATTTTATTTTTTTCATTTTCTCCAACTCTAGGATAATATTCTGGCATAAGTTGTGATACAGGTACAAATCCTTTTATAGAAAAGAAATCTACAATCAAACCACCATTATTAGCATCTTTAACTTCTAATTCTAAAATTTCTCTTTTTTCAAAAGCCTCTTTTACTTTATTCCAACCAATTAAATTTCTTACTCCACTTAATGAAAGCTCTAAAAATCCATCCTTATCCATTCCAATAACTTTTACTTTTATTTTTTCTCCAATATTAAAATTTTTAATCAAATTTCTATTATTAATATATTCAGCACCATAAATTTTGCCAACACCAAAAATTCCAAGATCAACATAAACCGCCCCAACTCTTTTTTCTATAACCTCTCCTTCTATAATTTCTCCAATTTTTAAATCTAATTTTGGGTGCATTTTAAATATCTTCTCGTACATCTAATTAATTTTAATATAAAAAATTAAAAAATCAACTTAATTTATAATTATAAATGAAAAAGAAGCTTTTAGTAATTTTAGTTTTGCTCCTTATTTTAAGCTTATTTTTTTCTTTATTTTTTATTCCGGTAAAGGTTACAAGAGAAGTTAAAAAAGAATTTCCTAAAATAACACCCCCAAAAACAAAACCAGGCGAGGGTTTAATGCCTCCTACCTCTCTACCACCTACAAGATAAATTTTATTTTTTTTCAGCTTTAACTAATAATTTTGCGTACCTGCTTTTTAGTCTTGCAGCTTTGTTTTTGTGAATTACATTTGTTTTTGCAGCTTTATCTAGAGCTTTATAAACAAGATTAAGTTGTCTTTTAGCCTCTTCAAATTTATTTTCTTCTAATAATTTTTTGAATTCTTTTACAGCTTTTTTAATAGCCTCCTTTCTTTTTAAATTTCTTTCTCTTCTTTTTAAACTTTTTCTTAATTCTTTTTGTGCAGATTTTTTACCCATAATATAATTTTAACACAAAATTATAATGTAACCGCGGATAAACGCAGATAATAAACGCAGATAAACGCGGATAATTTTAACCACGGATATATGCGGATTTTTAAACGGATCTACGCGGATAATTTTTTACATATCCGCTATTATCCATTCCGAATCCGCATTAATCCGCTACTATCCGAATTTAATCCATTTTAAATCCGCATTAATCCGCATTTAATCCGTTTCAAATCCGTATTCATCCGTGGTGTGCGGATAAACGCAGATTAATGATAATGATTTTATAATTATATTATGGAGGACTATTATGAAATTTTAGGTGTGCCACCAGATGCATCTGATGAAGAAATTAAAAAAGCCTTTTGGCGTTTAGCAAAAAAATATCATCCAGATTCTCCAGGTGGTGACCCTGAAAAATTTAAAAAAATAAACGAAGCATATCAAGTCCTTTCTGATAAAAAAAAGAGAGCAATGTATGATCAGCAAAGAAAGTATGGATTTTCAAGTGTTGGATCTTTTGGTGGTTTTGATTTTGGCGATGTTTTTAAAGATTTTGGATTTATTGATTTAGATAAAATTTTTGAAGATTTCTTTGAGACTAAAACAGTTAAAAGAAAAGAAAAAGGAAATAATATAAATGTTGATTTAGAGCTTTCATTAAAAGAAGCTGCTTTTGGAACTGAAAAAACAATTTATATTGAAAAATTTATTGTATGTGATAGATGCAGAGGATCAGGAGTAGAAACTGGAAGCGGTTTTAAAGTTTGTCCTACTTGTAATGGCTCTGGTCAAGTGAAAGAAACAAAATCATTTTTTATTGGGAGCTTTTCTCAAATAAAAATTTGTCCTCTTTGCGAAGGGGAAGGAAAAATACCAGAAAAGTTTTGTTTAAAATGTTATGGAAGAGGAAGAGTTAAAAGTAATGTTCCTATAAATTTAAAAATTCCACCAGGAACTGATGAAGATGATTTAATTAGATTTAAAGGAGAAGGAGATGCTGGTCTTAAAGGTGGTCCAGCAGGAGATTTATTTTTAAGAATAAAAATTAAAAAAGATCCTGTTTTTGAAAAAGATGGAATTAATTTAAAAACTAAATTAAAAGTTAATGTTCTTAAAATTTGGTTTGGTGGAGAAATTGAAATTCCAACATTAGAAGGAAAAATAATAAAGTATAAATTAAAACCAGAAACAAAAGTTGATGAACCTATTGTAATTAAAAATTATGGTTTTGTAAAAGGAAATAAAAGAGGCGATCTTTTAGTTTTTCTTGTTCCTGATTTTCCAAAATTACCAACAAATATTAAAAAATTGTTAGAAGATTTTCTAAATAAGATGGAATCATAAAATTATGTTATAATTATTCTATGCCTACAATTAATCAATTAGTAAGAAAAGGAAGGGAAAAAATAAAAAAGAAGTCAAGATCAGTTGCATTGCTTTATCATTACAATAGTTTAAAGAAGAAATATTATTATTTGCCAGCACCACTTAAAAGAGGCGTTTGTGTTAGAGTTTATACCACAACTCCTAAAAAACCAAATTCAGCTTTAAGAAAAGTTGCAAGAGTAAGACTTTCAAATGGTCTTGAAATAACTGCATATATTCCTGGGGAAGGACACAATCTTCAGGAACACTCAATAGTTTTAGTAAGAGGCGGAAGAGTTAAGGATTTGCCAGGTGTAAGATATCATATTGTAAGAGGTGTTTATGATGCGGCAGGAGTTGAAGGTAGAAAGCAACAAAGATCTAAGTATGGCACTAAAAAGAGTTAAATTTAAAATATGCCTAGAAGAAAAATAAAAATTGAAAAAAAAGAAGTACCACCAGACCCTGTTTATAATAGCATTTATGTAAGTAAATTTATTAACTATATTATGAAAGATGGTAAAAAAACTTTAGCTCAGAAAATTATGTATAAAGCAATGGAAAAAATTAAAGAAAAAACAGGCAAAGATCCATTAGAAGTTTTTACAACAGCACTTAAAAATTGTTATCCACTAATGGAGGTTAGAGCAAGAAGAGTTGGTGGTGCTACTTATTTAGTTCCTAGAGAAGTTAGAAATAAAAGAAAATTTTTTTTAGCAAGTAAATGGATAATAGAAGCAGCAAGAGCAAGAAAGGGAAAACCAATGTTTGAAAAATTAGCAGAAGAAATAATTAATGCATATAACCAGGAAGGAGAAGCTTATAAGAAGAGAAAAGAACTTGAAAAATTAGCTGAAGCAAACAAAGCATTTGCTCACTTTAACTGGTAAAAATAAAATTTTATGTTATAATATATTTTAAAATCTTATTTTTGTTTTATCTTCAAAAGTTTCAGAAATTTATAAAAAATAGCGGGGTGGTGGAGTAGTACCACGGGGGTCTCATAAGCCCCAGACGCAGGTGCAAATCCTGCCCCCGCAACAATTAATAAAATAAAAAATTTATGAACATTCCCAACATAATTCCAATAGAAAAAATAAGAAATATAGGAATTATAGCTCACATTGATGCAGGTAAGACTACAACTACAGAGAGAATTTTGTATTATACTGGAATTACTCATAAAATAGGAGAAGTTCATGAAGGAGAAGCTACAATGGACTGGATGATTCAAGAAAGAGAAAGAGGTATTACTATTACTTCTGCAGCTACAACTTGTTTTTGGACACAAACTTATAAAAAATCTCAAGAAAGAGAATATAGAATAAATATTATTGATACTCCTGGGCATATAGACTTTACAGCTGAAGTTGAAAGATCATTAAGAGTTTTAGATGGAGCTGTAGTTATTTTTGATGGAGTTCAAGGAGTTGAGCCTCAATCTGAGACAGTTTGGAGACAAGCAGATAAATATAACGTTCCAAGGATATGTTTTGTTAATAAAATGGATAGATTAGGTGCTGATTTTGATAATTCAGTAAAAAGTATTTGGGAAAAATTAAGTTTAAATGCTGTTCCAATTCAGTTTCCAGTTGGGAAAGAAAGTGATTTTAAATATATAGTTGATTTAATTAGAATGAAAATGTATTCTTTCGAAGGAGAGCACGGAGAAAATGTTGTTGAGCTTGATATTCCTTCAGATTTATTAAAAGAAGCTGAAGAAAGAAGAAATTTTCTTTTAGAGAAAATTGCAGAGAATGATGAAGAATTTATGGAAAAATATTTTAATGGAGATTTTACTGAAAATGATATTAGAAACGCTATAAGAAGGTTAACTTTATCCTATAAACTTATTCCTATTTTAGTTGGTTCATCTTTAAAAAATAAAGGAGTTCAACTTTTATTAGATGCTATTTGCGACTTTTTGCCTTCTCCAGTTGATTTGCCTCCGGTAAAAGGACAAAATCCTAAAACAAAAGATAACGAAGAAAGATATCCAAAAGTAGATGCTCCATTTTGTGGTCTTATTTTTAAAATTATGGTTGATCCTTATGTTGGTACTTTAAACTATATTAGAGTTTATTCTGGTAAACTTCAAAGAGGTCAGATAGTCTTAAATTCTAATAAAAATGAAGAAATAAGGATTGGAAGAATTGTAAGAATGCATGCTAATTTTAGAGAAGATATTGAAGAAATTACTGCTGGCAACATTGGTGCTATAGTTGGGCTAAAAAGTGCTTCTACCGGTGATACTCTATGTGATCCTAAAAATCCAATTGTTTTAGAAAGTATAAAATTTGCAGAGCCTGTTATTTCTATGAAAATAGAACCAAAAACAAAAGCAGATCAAGAAAAATTAGGATTAGCTTTAGCTGCTCTTTGTAATGAAGATCCAACATTTAAAGTTATTCATAATCCAGAAACAATGGAAACTTTAATTGCTGGGATGGGTGAGCTTCATCTTGAAATTAAAGTTGATAGATTAAAAAGAGAATTTGGATTAGATGTTAATGTTGGAAAACCACAAGTTGCATATAGAGAAACAATAACAAAATCAGCTGAAGCAGAAGGAAAGTATATTAGGCAATCTGGTGGTAGGGGTCAATATGGACATGTTTGGTTAAAAGTTGAACCACTTGAAAGAGGAAAAGATTTTGAATTTGTTAATGCTATTAAAGGTGGTATTATTCCTGATGAATATATACCAGCTATAGAAAAAGGAGTTAGAGAGGCAATGGACAAGGGTGTTTTAGCTGGTTATCCTATAAGAGATATTAGAGTAACTGTTTTTGATGGTTCTTTTCATGAAGTTGACTCCTCTGATTTTGCTTTTAAAATAGCAGGAGCCATTGCACTGCAAGAGGCAGTTAAAAAAGCAGATCTTGTTCTTTTAGAGCCTATAATGAAAGTTTTTATTTATATTCCAAATGAGTATTTAGGAGACGTAACTGGAGATTTTGCTTCAAGAAGAGGAAGAATAGAAAAAATAGAGGATAAAGATAAAATAAAAATAATAGAAGGTTACGTGCCATTAGCAGAAATGTTTGGTTATGCAACTAAGATAAGATCTTTAACTCAAGGAAGAGGTTATTTTAGTATGGAATTTTCTCATTATGATTTTGTCCCTCAAAACCTCCAACAAATAATAATTCAAGAAAGAGTAGCGATTAAAAATAAATAACTCAACTTGAATAATAGGTAAAAATTTAAAAGATATAGACTTTATAAAATACGCAAACTAATGCAAACTTAATTAATTTTAATTAATTTATCCGCGTTCATCCTCACACCACGGATAGATTCGGATTCTAAACGGATAACAACGGATAAATACGGATTAGGAACGGATTAAATACGGATAACAACGGATTAATGCGGATAGGAACGGATAAGTACGGATATCTGAACAACGGATAAATACGGATTAGGAACGGATTAAATACGGATATTTAATTATTTAATCCGAATGAATCCGTTTAAATATCCGCATAAATCCGTGGGTATATATTTTATCCGCATAAATCAGTTTTGAATCCGCATAAATCCGCGGTATAATATTCTAATATGCTCCATAAAAGGCAGTATAAAAGTTTTACTCTCGTAGAACTTGTTGTCACACTCTCTATAATTGTAGTAT
>JAPYWP010000022.1 GCA_028276315.1 Minisyncoccota bacterium
TAAAGATAAATTATGTTTTTATTTAAAATAGCTCCTGTTGGAAATACTACATTATTTACAATTCCAAATTTTTCATAATAATAAAGAGGATAAAGTAATGGATATTTTGTTCTTCCTATAATTTTTTTAGGATCATTAAGATCTAAAATTATTGCTTCTACAGTAAAAATTCTTGAAGGAGAAAAATAATTTTTTATATAACTTATAAAGATCAACCACCCAAATTCTGTTTTTATTGGTTGAGTTCCAACTTCAATATAATCATCTTCTTTTCTTTTTAGTTTTATTTCAAAATTATTTACATTGTTATACCAATCAAGCCATTTTTTTTCATCCCAAAGATCTTCAATTTTCTCTCCTTCCCATATAGCAATTTTGACTGGCGGATTATCTGTATTTACTGTTAAAATAGCATAAATTTTACCATTTATTCTTTCCGGGAAAAGAGCCATTGCTTTAGCATTAAACGGAGTTATTAAATGTTTTTCATCTATTTTTTTAAGATCTTTTGAAATAGCTAAACCAACCCTAATTCCATTTGCGTTAAATGGATACTGAGATAGAGCTGTATAGAAAATAAAAAATTTATTTTCAAATTCAACAACTCTAGCATCTTCGCAACCAAATTTTTCCCAATCATATTCTGGAAAAATAAATTTTCTTCTATTTTTAAAATTTATTCCATCATCACTTTCGCAAATTCCAATATCAGATATAGATAGAACTTTTTTTGCTAAATGATGATAATGTGGTAAAGATAAGGCTCGATAAAGCATATAAATTTTATTTTTGAACTTTATACAAGAAGGATTAAAAACAGCTAATGCCTCCCAAGATGAATAAAAATCTGGTGTTAAAATTGGATTTTTTTCGTATCTTTTTATCATTTTTTAGTTTTCTTTTTAACAAATTTCTTTTCAAAATAAACTTTTTTATCTCTTATAATTTCTTCCAAAAAATAATCAAAATCAGTAAAAGCAACTGCAACATAACTATCTGCAGCACCATAGTAAATTAAAATTTTTCCATCTTTAACAACACAACCTGTTGGATAACAAACACCGCCTTTGTGACCGTTTAATTCAAACCATTCTGTGGGAGTTATTATTGGTTTTTCAGTTCTTACAATAACCTTTTTAGGATTTTCAATTTCAAGGATCATAACACCTATTTGATATTTCCCTGGATCTTTTTCATCAACACCATAATAAACTAAAAGCCATCCATATTTTGTTTTAATTGGCGGAGCACCAGCTCCAATTTTTTTACTATCCCAATAACTTTTTCTTATTTTAAACCAAACAGATCCTTGAAGATATTTTTTATCTTCAAATTCTAAATCATCTAAAAATTCTCCCCAAATATCAGGGAAGATTCTGTATAAAATTAAATATTTATCGTTTATTTTTTCAGGAAATAAAACTCCACTTTTTGTTACAATTCCAGGTGGTGAAATATTTATAGGATTTTTAAAATTCCAATTTTTATTTAAAAAGTCATCTTTTTTAATTGATGTTAAATGAAGTTGAGGAAGCCAAAAATCAAAACCAACATAAAGCATATAAATTGTATCTTCAATTAAAGTTAATCTTGGATCTTCAACTCCGCCAAGAGAGCCACCTGAAAAATAAGAGTAAAATTTAAATTGATTATCTAAATTTTTATGCTCAAAAACAGGTTCTTCTAATCTTTCGTCTAATTCAAAACCATCTTCTGAAGATGCATAGCCAAGCCTTGAAACACCATCATAACCAATAGCTCTATATAAAAAATGAACCTTATTTTCTAGTAAAATAACCCCGGGATTAAATGTTTGCCAAGCTTCCCAAAAATTTTCTTTTTGAGGCTCGATAATAGGCTCTTGATATTTTTTAACAATCTCTTTTTTCTTTTTTGGCATTAAATATTATAAAATAAAATGTCAAAAATTAAAAATTAGTTGTATAATTTTTTTATTATGTTAAAAATTCAAAATTTAAAAGCTGGTTATAATGGAATGGAAATTTTACGCGGGATTGATTTTGAAATAAAACCTGCTGAAATTGTAGCAATAATTGGACCAAATGGAGCTGGGAAATCAACTCTACTTAAAGCAATCTTTAATTTATGTGATATTTATTCTGGAAAAATAATTTTTAAAGACAAAGATATTACAAAACTCCCAACCCATTATTTAATTCAAGAAGGAATTTGTTATGTACCACAGGGAAGACAAGTTTTTAGCACTTTAACTATAAAAGAAAATTTAGAAATGGGAAGCTTTGTTCTGGAAGATCATGAGCTTTTTAAAAGAAATCTTAAAGACATCTATAGTAAATTTCCATTTTTAAAAGAAAGAGAAAATGAATTAGCTATGAATTTATCCGGAGGGCAGCAACAGATGCTTGCAATTGCAAGGGCATTAATTTGTGATCCAGAGCTTTTACTTTTAGATGAGCCATCATTAGGACTTTCTCCTAAAGCAATGAAAGAAATTTTTGAAAAAATTGTTGAAATTAATAAAGAAGGAATTTCGGTAATTATAGTTGAGCAAAATGCAAAAAAAGCAGTTGAAATTGCTGATCGAACTTATATTTTAGAAAACGGCAATATTGTTTTAGAAGGCGGAAAAGAAATTTTAAAAGACGAAAGGATAAAAAGTATTTATTTTGGTGGGGAGTAAATTATGTTTAACCAACTTTTAATAAATGGAATAATAGCAGGTGCAATTTATGCTTTAGTTGCTTCTGGTTTTTCTTTAATTTATTCTGTTTGTAAATTTGTTCATTTTGCTCATGGTGCTGTTATTGCTTTTTCTAGTTATTTTTTGTATCTTTTATTTTCAATACTTGGTTTAAATTTTGGATTTTCTGTTGTTTTATCTATTATTTTTGCTTCTATTTTAGGATTTTTAATTGACAAAATTGTTTATAAAGAATTAAGAAAAAGAAAAGCAAGCAATACAATTTTATTAATAGCTTCTGTTGCTCTTTTAATTTTCTTTGAATCTTTGATTTTAATTTTATTTGGTGCTGATGTCAAAATAATTGGCTATATTAAAATTTCAAAAGGAATAGAAATTTTAAAAGCAATAATTACTCCACTTCAAATTGTTATTATTATTGTTTCAATTATTTTATTAATTTTACTTTTTTTGTTTATGAAAAAAACAAAATTAGGAAAAGCAATGAGAGCAGTTGCAGATAACAAAGAAGTTGCTGAAGTTGTAGGAATTTCAGCAGAAAAAATTTATTCTTGGAGTTTTATTATTGGATCAGCCATTGCAGGTATTGCTGGAATTTTAGTTGGTTTAGAACAAAATTTAGAACCAACAATGGGAACAAATTTAATGATTAAAGGCTTTACAGCAGCAATCATTGGTGGTGTAGGTTCTGTCCCAGGCTCGATCTTAGGCTCATTTTTACTTGGTTTAGTAGAGAATTTCGGCATCTGGTTTTTACCTTCAGGCTACAAAGATGCTATCGCTTTCATAATTTTATTTATTTTTCTTTTATTTAGACCACAGGGGATATTAGGGATAAAAAGATAGTTATCTACAACCAGCTTTTGATTTTTTTTACATCTATAGTAAAATATAATTAAAGGTCGAATTAAAAATTTCTGTTAAACAATGAATAAAACAACAAAAACAATCTTATGGCTCGTGGTCGCAATTATTATTTTAGCAGGAATATGGTATGGATGCGGAGTTTCACCAATAACAAGGCGAAATAACGCGAAAAGTCGAATACCATCAACTGATTTAGGTCGACAGTTGGTGAAAAAATTAAAAAATTATTAATTTATTATCACTATCTAACCTTTTCGTTGCTGAATTGGTTGGATAGTATTACACAAAAATATGCCAGAAAATATTAAAAAAGAACCTCAACAATTTGAGGTACCAGAAAAAAAAGAGAAAGAACCAAAATCAAAAGTTGTGGTTGTTTATCGAGGGGAAAATCCTTATATGATGAGATTAAGTGAGAGATTAAAAGAAGTAGGATATGAAATTGATGAAAGAAGAATTCCTATGGAAGCAGGGATAGAAAAAGAAGAAGTATATAAAAATGAAGATTTGGTTAAAAAAATCATTGGTAAAATTCCTGAAAATGCTCTTATTATTCATTATAAACCAACAACCAGTGCTATGCTTGAACTATGTCCTAATTATTTTAGAAGGATTGATGCTTATGAGCATGGATTAATTTATGAATTTAAAAGTTCAGCTGATATTGTCAATTACTATAAACCAGTTGTAGAGGAAATAAGAGAAAGAGGGAAAATACCTGTGTTAGTTCAAGCAAAATTATTTGATCACTTTATTTTTGTCAGAGAGTTAAGAGGAAGTGCATTAAAATTAGAAGAATCAGAAAAAAGTAGAATAATAGAAAAAGCATCTGAGATGGGGCTTTATCCGCAGTATCTTAAAGAGGTTGAAGAAAAAGAAGAAAAAGATTTTAGGGATAAGTCTATAATAGAACATGGTGAAGGCGCAGTATTACTTTCTACGGTGATTAACCAAGAACTTAATGTTCCTGTGATAACAATGGATGAACTTAATTGGGACCTTAATTGGGAGTGTGAATACGAAAGAATAGAATTAAAAGGAAATGTTATAGAAATTTTAAAAGAGCGTGGATTTAATAAATATCAGGTTGTTTTATTGGTGGACCATCATGTTTATATGCTAAAAGGCGAAAGTCTTGAAAAATCTGGTTTTCCAGAGGTTCCAATTGTTCCGGTTTGTATTTGTTGTATGGGTCAACCAACCTACAATTTAAAAGAACGCGGTTTTAATTGTTTTGATTTAAAGTATGAGAAAAATATTGACGAGACGTTTGAAAGAATAATTCAGATGGTTGAAAAACGTTTAGAAAAACAGAAAGAGAAAAAATGAAAAAGAAAGAAAATTTCTAGAGGAAAAAATCAAGAACAAAAGAAATTATTAAACCCCACACCTACATAATACCAGATACATTTTGGATTCAATAAAACCCTAACTTCATTAATAATTTTTTTAAATTTGGTAAATAATTTTTTTAAATTTGGTAAAATATATAGAAGCGGGCGTTCGTGGATAAATATAAGCGAAAAGGTCGAAAAATAGATAGATTAAAGATTCAAGATTAAAGGAATGTTACTGAAACCTTAAACCTTAAATCTAATTCTATGAACAAACCAACAAAAATAATTATAGGAATAATTGTCGCGATTATTGTCATTGGTGGGGTTTGGTATGGGGTAAACGAGAAACCAAAGGTGCAGGTTAAAGAAGAGACGATTAAAATTGGAGCGATTCTGCCCTTAACAGGAAAGGATTCTTCTACGGCTGGAACAGCTAAAGAAGGATTATTACTTGCGGTTGAACTGATAAATAAATCAGGAGGTGTTGGGGGAAGAAAGATAGAGGTAATATTAGAAGATAGTCAAAGTGACCAAACAAAAGCGATTACCGCATTTAATAAATTAATTTTCGTTGATAAAGTCCAGGTAGTAATTGGCGGATTCACAAGTATGGAAGCTGCTGTCCTTGCTCCTTTAGCTCAATCTAACAAAAGAATATTATTTTCACCCACTGCAACCACTTTGATCCTCAATAAAGCAGGAGATTATGTTTTTAAATTCAGAGAAGGAATTGATATTCAGGGGAAAAAGATTACTGAAGTAATGCAGAAATTAGGGATTAAGAAATTAGCAGTTATTTATAATGATACAGAAATAGCTCACGATCTTATGAATACTTTTCCCCAAGAAGCTGAAACTCGAGGTATTGAGATAGTGGCGGTTGAAAAATATACCCCAAAAGATATAGATTTTAGAACTCAACTTACAAAAATAAAAAGTAAGAAACCTGAAGCAATTTATATCATAGGCTATCCAAAGGATACTCCTATGGTTGTTAAACAAGCGAGGGAACTTGGATTACAACAACAGATTTTTTCTATAAATAGCGCAGAAAGTTCAGTAATTTTTGAAATAGCTGGTCCTGCTGCAGAAGGAATAATTTTTACTACAAGTCCATTAAATTGTAAATACGAGATAGAACCAGGTAAAACTTTTTGCGATATTTACAAAGAGAAATACGGTAAAGATCCTGATTATCGAGCAGCTTATCTTTATGACTCTTTAATGATTGTGGTAGATGCAATAAATAAAGTTGGTAATGATGCAGAAGAATTGAAAACACAACTTCTCAAAACTGATTTCAACGGTGCAGTTGGAAAAACAACTTTTGACTCAGATGGTAATGCTCAAAGAGAAGTAATAGTCAAAACCATCAAAAACGGCAAGTTCGTGCCGTATGAGAAATAAGCGCTAAATTGTTTGAGTATACTAAACTAGACCAATTTTGATAAAAACTTGACTATCATAATAGACTACTTTATAATATAAAGATGGAGAACAAAAAAGATATATTTAAACTTCTTATTAAAGAATTTCAAGAACTGAAGCTCCCAGAGATAAAAGAGAGAGATTTAAAATTACCAGAAAACACAAATAAAATAATAACTATTTCAGGACCAAGAAGAGTAGGGAAAACTTATTATTTTTATCAATTAATTCAAAATTTTAAAGAGAAAATACCAATAGAAAGAATTGTGTATATAAACTTTGAAGATGATAGGCTTTTTCCTTTAAAATTAGAAGATTTAAATACTTTAATAGAGGCTTATTTTGAGCTTTACCCAGAAAACAAAAATAAAGAAATTTATTTATTCTTTGATGAAATTCAAAATATAAAAAATTGGGAGTTATTTGTTAGAAGAATTTATGACAAAGAAAAAGTTAAAATTTTTATTACTGGTTCATCATCTAAACTTTTAAGTAGGGAAATAGCTACTTCTTTACGGGGGAGAACTTTAAATTATGAGTTATATCCACTAAGCTTTAAAGAATTTCTACTTTTTAAGAATGTAAAAATAGATAAAAATTTTATTTATACCGCGAGAAGATTTCAAGTTAAAAAATTATTTGAAGAATACCTTGTTTTTGGAGGTTTTCCAGAGGTTGTTCTAGAAAAAGAAAATTTAAAGCTGGCTCTTTTGAAAAATTACTATGATTTAACAATTTACAGAGACTTAGTAGAAAGATTTTCTGTTAGGAATTTAGATTTTCTAAAATTATTAATTAAATATTTGCTAACAAATATTTCTAACCTATTTTCAGGTAATGCCTTTTATCGATCACTAGAAAAATCTTTAAAGCCAGCAAGGGAAACTTTTCTTGAATACCTTTCATATTTAGAAGAAATTGAGTTAATATTTTTTGTCCCATTATTTTCTTATTCTTTAAAAGTTCAACAAGTGAATCCTAAAAAAATTTATGCTATTGATAATGGATTGAGGAATGCTGTTTCTTTTATATTTTCTCAAGATTATGGTAGGCTTTTAGAAAATCTTGTTTTCATTGAATTGAAAAGAAGAGGAAATGAAGTTTATTATTATAAAGGAAAAAGAGAATGTGATTTTCTAATAAAAAAGGGTTCAAAAATATTCCAAGCGATTCAAGTAGTTGAAAATTTAAATAAAGAAAATATGGAAAGAGAAATAGAAGGTCTAACTGAGGCAATGGAAAAATTTAATTTAAATCAAGGATTTATTTTAACTAAAGATGACGAAAGAGAAATAAAAGTAAAGTTGAAGAAAAAGATAGTAAAAATAAAAACAATACCTATTTGGAATTGGTTATTAATATAGGCTTAGTTGAAAATTTTTATCCTCGGGCTACAAAGATGCCATTGTCTTTATAATTTTATTTATTTTCCTTTTGTTTAGACCATAAGGGATATTAGGGATAAAGAAATAGTTATCTATATTCCATTCTTGATTTTTTCGCACTATGGTAAAATTAAAATATAATTAAAGGTCAAATTAAAATTTCTATTAAACAATGAATAAAACAACCCAAATTATTATAGGAATAATTGTCGCAATTATTATTTTAGCAGGGATATGGTATGGAGTGAGTAAAAAGCAGACTGTTCTAACAACAAAGACACCTATAAAGATAGGGTATGTAGCTGTTCTTTCTGGGCCGGCGGCTCAAGTATGGGGTTTTATGGAAGAGATGCTGCAGAGATGGCAGTAGAAGAAATAAATGCTAAAGGAAATATAAAATTAGAGCTTATTTTGGGTGATAGCGCTGCAAAACCAGAGCAAGGATTAAGAGAATTTAAAAAACTTAACGAAATTAATAATCCAGATGTTCTAATAGTTGACGCCAGTGGAGTTGGAAGCGCTGTAGCTCCGATGGCAGATCAATATAAAAAACCAGTAATTTTTGGAGCAGTGGCT
>JAPYWP010000023.1 GCA_028276315.1 Minisyncoccota bacterium
GCTCTCTTACAAGACTAATTGTTTGGAAAATGTTTTTAAATGCATTTTTACAAAAACCAATTTTTGGTTGGGGGCTTGAAATGTCTCCTTTTTTGTTTGGTAAATTTATTAATCCAGATCTTTTTAAGGTTGAACAAGCAATTTTTGATAGAGCCCACAACAAATACGTTGAACTTTTAGCAACTCAAGGAATTTTTGGATTTTTAACTTATGTTTTAATTTTAATTTTTCTTATTTATTTTTCAATTAAAAATAAAATACCATCTTTAACTGCGCTTTTTGTCTCTTTTTCAATAAACAACTTTTTTATTTTTGATATTCAATATACTTGGATAGTATTTTTTACATTTTGTGCATGGGTCTCAAGTAAATCAAATGAAGGTAATAAAATAATTTTTGAATTTAAATTTTTAAAACCAGCAATTTTTGCTTTTGTAATAATAATTTCAATTGTTCAATTTTTGCAAATTAGACTTGTTTTAGAAAATTTAAAAAAATTAGATATTAACTTTTTCTTTGATTCAATTCCAAAAGCAGGACCATATAAAACTGAGCTTGTAGTTCATGTTGGTTCAAGATTTTTAAATAATATTAATAAATATGAAAGTTCTGATATTATAAAATTTTATGTTGCGCTAAAAGATCAGTATTTGAAAGAAAAAACAGATTTAAGATTATCTTCAATGTTCGCAAACTTTGCAACTTCTTTTTATAAATATTTACAAGGAGAAAAACTTGAAGAAGAAAGAGAATTTATTAGAAAAAATTTATTAGAATTTTTCGAAAAATTCCCATATTATCCACCAGCAGTTCTTTATAGGATTTTATACTTTATAGAAATTGAACAAAACCCCCAAAAAGCAAAAGAATACTTTTTATCTATATCTTCAACATCTTCAATATATATGTCCTATGGAGTTTTGCTTTCTCAAAATCTTTGGCAAAAGGGCTTTTATAAAGAAGCTTACGAAATTTTGCAAATTTTAAAAGAAAGAAATTATAAATTTAATGATAAAGAAAAAGAATTTTTAAATAGTATCGAGGAGCTTTTAAAAGAAGAAAATAAAAAATAAATTTTGTCGGGCTGCCGGGAGTTGAACCCGGTCTACTGCCACCCCAAGGCAGCGGACTACCGTTATCCTACAGCCCGAATATTTATTATAATAGAGGTGAGTAGTGAGAGGTGAGAAGTGAGAAATATAAAATTTGTTGTCAGAATAGTCTGCATTAAACCTGAAAAGCCTGCGCTAAGTTATCCACAGCTTGATTTGTTTATTTTAAAATCATATGTTATAATGTAATTAAGCCAAATATGGATAAAATAAATTATCCACAGTTGACTAAATTAAATTTGTTTTATAATTTAGTTAATAAATTAGTAAATTTAACTTCTTGGCTCCCAAATCTATTTTGGGACCAAGGAGTCAAGAAAAATTTTATGAGTAAAAATTTACAAAGAGCCGCTTCAATATTAAGTGCGGTAGCACTTATAAGCTGGCTCTTAATTCCATCCTCTTCTTATATATTTGCAGAGGGTCAATGTAGAGCTGGTCAATATAACTTTACAAAAACCCTTTATAAAGGGATGAAAGACCCTCAAGTAAAAGATTTACAGGAGATGCTCGCTTATTGCGAGTCTTCTGATATTTATCCAGAGAAAGTTGTCTCTGGTTATTATGGATCTTTAACAGAAGCAGCTGTTAAAAGATTCCAAAAGAAATATGGAATTTCTCCTGTTGGAACCTTTGGTCCAGTAACCAGAGCAAAAGCAAATTCTCTTTATGGTCAAGGTGCTCAAGCTCAACAGCCACAAACTGGTGCAGCTGCTCAAAATCAATTAATTCAACAACTTTTGCAACAATTAGCTTCTCAAAATCCAGCTTTAGCTGCATTGCTTCAAGCTTTTTTGCAAACACAAGCTGGTCAGCAACCTCAAGCTCCAGCAGCACCAACAGGCCAAGTTAGTGTATCTTTATCACCACAAAGCCCAATGAGTGGTTCTTTAATTGCTGGTTCTGCTCAAGTTCCAGTTTTAGTCTTTACCATTTCTAATGGAACTTCTGGCGATGTTACTTTAACTGGTTTAACTTTCAAGAAAGTTGGTGTTGTTTCCGATATTAATATCACAAATGGTTATCTTGCTGAAGGAAACAATATTTTGTCACAATTTTCAAGCTTTTCTAATGGTGTGATGACATTCTCTGGTAATCTATTAACTATCCCAGCAGGACAAAGCAAAGAGGTAGCTTTAAGACTTGATATAGCTTTAGGCGCTACTACTGGACAGACAGTATCTTTCCAATTAACAAATGTTCAAGTTTCTGGTGGTCAAGTTTCTGCTAATTTACCTTTAAATGGTGGTACATTTACAGTTACTCAAGTTAATAATCCATCATTAGCACAAATTTCAGGATTTAATTATTCAGGAGTTACTTCAGAAGTTGATGCTGGTACTGAAGGAGTTAGAATTTTTGCCGCAAATATGAGTGTTACAAATAGCCCAGTTAAATTAATGTCAATTAGATTTTCAATTACTGGTTCAATTAATCCAGCTACTGATTTAGCCAATTTAGTCTTAAAAGTTGATGGTCAAAATGCTGGAAGTGTTTCTGCTCCAGATGCTTCTGGTAAAGTTTATGTTGATCTTGGTCAAGGTTTTCAAATGGGAACCGGTAATCATACTTTAGAACTTTATGCTGATGTCTTAGGAACACCAAATAGAAACTTTAAAGTTGAAATTCTAAGACCTTATGATGTTGTTGTTTTAGATACCCAATATAATACTTATATTCCAGTTAATACTCCAAGTGGAACAGCTCAAACAATTAATGTAAGACAAGGACAAGTTGTTATGAATTTAGCTTCAGATTCTCCAACAGGAAATATTGCTAAGGGTCAATCAAATGTTGTGTTGCTTAAATTCAAAATAAGAGCTGCAGGTGAAGCAGTAAGAATTAAATGGTTACCATTCAAATTAGAAAAATTAGGTGGTACAGGTTGGGCCACTACTAATATTGACAATCATATTAGAAACGTTGCTTTATATGATGATGCCGGAAATCAAGTAGGTTCAACTATTTCTCAACTTGGAGTTTCAGGTGCTTGTGGTGGAGTAAATGCAACTATTAATGCTAATGATTTAACTTGTTCTTTTGGTTCTCCATCATCTCATATAAATTATCTTTTACCTGCAAATACTACAAGAACATTTACTTTAAGAGTTGATGTCCAAACAGGTTTTGATGGTTCAGGATTAAAAGGTTCAGTTGTTGCTCCTTCTGGAGGTTTTGGTGGTAATAACATAGAAGGTCAAATTTCTTTCCAGGGTAGTACGTCTCAGACAATTCAAGGAGCAATGTTAACTATTTCTCAAACTCCATTTGTTGGTTCTCCAAACACTTCTGTTGGAACCCAGACTTATGTTAGAGGTAAATCAAATGCTAAAATAGCTTCCTTCTCTCTTTCAGCTTCTTCAGCAGAGGGTATTGAAGTTAGTTCATTAACATTCAATGTCAATGATGGTAATTTTGGAAATAGTCTTAAACTTCAAAATCTTTATGTAAAAGTTGGTAATAATCAATGGGGTAATATTGTAAGTACTGTAAGTACAAATAATACAAATTATTCTTTCTCTGGAGTTACACCATTCACAATCCCAGCTGGTGGTTCTGTTATTGTTGATGTTTATGCTGATATCTTGCAAACTTCAGCTACAGGAACATACTCTAGTGTAGTTGATCTTACAAGCGCTTCAGCTGTTGGTGTAGTTTCAAGAGCTTCTCAATCACTTTCTTCTGTTAATGGTCAAAATGTAGTTGTTACTGGAAGTGGTGCCTTTAGTTCAGTTTCTGTTGATCCTTCTAATCCACCATCTAAACAAATTGTTCTTGGTTCAACCAATCAAACATTAGCTAACTTCAGATTTACTGCTGATAATAATGAAGATATTAGAATCACAGATATGGATGTAGAAATAGTTGCTGTTGATACAAGCACTGCTCCGGCAACATTTAGAAATGTAAGATTGCTTGATGGTTCTTCTGTTGTAGGTTGGGGTACTGCTCTTAGTGGTCCTGTTGCAACAACTTCACCTGGTCTTGGAGATCCATCTACAGCTGATAGTGTATTTACAAGTTCATTCCACTTTGCTACTCCTTTAGTTGTGCCAAAGAACCAAACAAAGACTTATACATTAGCTGCTGATGTAGCATCTTACACAGAATCTCCAAATTCTCATAATGTTCAATATGCTGCAAGAGTAGCTAGTGTTACTGCTGTTGGTAATGATTCTAATGAAAGTGTTCCATCTGCAACTACAACATTTGCTAATGCTCAAACGACTTTAAGAACAAAACTTTATGTTGCTTCCTTTACTTCCCTTGGTAGTTCATCTGGTAGAGTAAGATCAGCTTCTGACGAGGTTGCTAAACTTATATTAAGCGTTGATCCGGCTTATAATGCAGAGTTTAGATCAGTAAAACTTACATTCTCTGGTGGTGCTGTTTCTAACTATAATACTGCTACTACAGCAACCGATACAGCAAACTTCTTAGTAGAGTTAGTTGATGAAAGTAATAATGTAGTTGCAAGCACTTCTACATTAACAGAAACCGGTGTAAATACTGGAGTTTTTGTTGCAACACTTAATCTTTCTTCTCCAAGAGTTATTACTGCTGGTCAGCAAGATCAATTGAAGTTAAGAATTGATTCTTCAGGATTTAATAATGTTTCTCAACAGACTGATGCTTTATCTATTAGAATTAGCACAAAAGACGATCTTGTATGGAGAGAGCAAGGAGGTAATACTGATCTTGGTCTTGAGCCTGGTGTAGTGCCTCTAACAGTAACTGTTTCTTATGAATAAAAGTTCATCTGGAAACTCTTGAGATTGGGGCCCCGGCAAAAGCCGGGGCCTTTTTTATAATTAAATTTGTTTTATAATTATTGAATTGGGGCCGTCGGTTAATTGGCAAACCACTGGTCTCCAAAACCAGGACTGCAGGTTCGAGTCCTGCCGGCCCCGCAAATGAAATCTTTTAAAAAATTTCTTATTTTTTTAATTCCTTTATTTTTAGTCTTTTTAATTTTTTATTTTCTTTATACTCCATTAAAAACTCAATTTAATTTTAAAAGAGATGTTTTTTTGGAATTTCCAAAAATAGAATCTAACTATTTTGCTATTTTTTCTTTTCCAGAATTAAAATTAATTTATGGGAAAAATATAAAAGAAAAATATTCATTAGCTTCAATTACAAAATTAATAACTGCTTATGTTGCTTTTAAAAGCGATCAAATTCAAAAAGAAGTTTTAATTAATCAAAATGATTTATTAAAATTTGGTGTTTTGGGAGGATTAGCTCCTGGTAAAAAAGTTAAAATAATTGATCTTGTTAGAATTTTTTTAAAAAACTCTTCAAACCCTGCAGCAGAAATTGTTTTTAAAAATATAGATCAAAAAACAAAGGAAGAAATTTTAAATGAATTAAAAAATTTAGGTGCTAATTTTGAAATTTTTGATGGATCAGGCCTTAATTTAAAAAATAAAGGTTCAATTTTAGATTTAGCTATTTTATTTAAAAAAATTCACAATGATTATCCTCAGATTTTAGAATTTTCGAAAGAAAACTCTGGTATTTATCCTTTAGGTGATTCAAATAGTTATGTTTTAAATTTAAATGGAAGTTATAATGGATTTTTAGGAGGAAAAGTTGGAACTTTACCAGAGATTGGATTTAATTTTTCTGGAATTTTTGAAATAAAAGGCAAAAAATATTTGATTATTGTTTTTGGCGCAAGAGATTTTTTTGTAGAACTTGATAAAATTCTAAAGTTTTTAGGTGAAGATAATTTATTTCCATTTTGCAATGAAAATTCTAAAGTTTTAGGAAATTACAAAAGAGCTTGTAAAATCAAACCAGTATTAAATGAAAAAGATTATTTTGAGGTTTCTGTTGGAACTGTAAGGTTAAGAATAATAAAAGATGGAATTGTTTTTAGAGAATATTATTTAAAAAAATTAAAAAGATTTTCTCCTTTATGGGCCTTTGATCAAGGAATTTATTACTTAAAAAATACAGATAATAAAATTTATGTTGAAAATGATAAGGGAAAAATAATAGTTTTAAGTTCTAAAGAAGAAAAAGATGCCGATATTCAAATTTTAGCTAATGATGAAGAATTTTTAGAAATTTTAAATATTTTAAAAGATATTAAAAAGTTTTTAATTTTTTGGTAAATAAAGACTAGTTTGGAAAATATAAATTATAAATTTCCCACTTCTCACTACTCACCCCTCACTTCCATAGTTATGCTATAATTAAATTATGGCAAAAATTTCTGCAGAAATAGAAAAAACAAAAGAAAAATATATTATAAGTTTTGATGCTGAAAAATTTGAGAGAATGGCTAATGTTTTAGGATTTTTTAATCCTGATTTCATTAAAATTTTAAAAAATTCTCTAGATGATTACAAAAAAAAGAAAGTAAAAAATATTAAAAATTTGTATAAAAAATACAAATAAATGGAAATTCTTTATACAGATACATTCGAAAAATTATTTAATAAATTGCCAAAACATATTCGTCAAAAAGCAATAAGGAAAATAAAATTATTTGAAAACAACCCCTTCTTACCAATTTTAAAAGTTGAAAAACTTTACACTCCTTTTGGTGATTTATGGTCATTTAGAATTGATAGAAGTTATAGAATTATTTTTTCTTTTTTAAGCAAAGATAAAGTTATTTTATATTTTATAGGTCCTCATAGTTTCATTTACAAACTAATTAAAAAATAATTTATTATTTCACTTTTCACTAATTTACCCCAAAAATAATTTAATTTTATCCGCGTTTATCCGCGTAAAATTATTATCCGCGTCAATCCGCGTTTATTGTATCCGCGTTCACCCACGGTAGTTTATAATTATTTTATGTACGATATTTTGACAATTGGAACAGCTTCTTTAGATTTTTTTATTTATTATAAAAAAAGCGTTAAAGAAAAAGAAAACATTGTTTTGCCTTTTGATTTTAAAACTGATGTTGAAAAAGCAAATTTTTTTATTGGAGGTGGTGCTATAAATACTGCACTTTCTTTTAAAAATCTTGGTTTTAATGTTGCTACATATATTCAATTAGGAAAAGATTTTTTGGGTGATTATATTAAAAAAGAATTGGAAAAAAGAAAAATAAAATATTTTGTTGATTATTCTAAAAAAACAACAGCATTTTCATTTTTTATTAAAACAGAAAAAGAGGATGATGTAATTTTTGTTCATCGTGGCGCAAGCGAAAAATTGGAATTTAAAGATGTTAAAAAAATAAAAAAAATAAAAGTAAAAAATGTTTATATAGGTCCTAGCTTAAGCAAAATTGCAGTTTTAAAATCTATTACATCTTACTTTAAAAAAAATAATGTATTTTTAGCTTGGAATCCATCTTATTTTCAGGCATCTTTAGGTATTTCTCAAATTAAAGCTGTTTTGAACAATTTAGATGTTTTAATTTTAAATAAAAAAGAATTTGAAGCTTTAACAAATGAAAAAGATCTTGAAAAACAAATTGAAATTATAATTAAAAATTTTAGTGGAATAACATTAATCACACTAGGAAAAGAAGGTTCAATTTGTATTTTTAAAGATAAAATTTATAAAGCAGAGACATTTTTTGAAAAACAGGTTGTTGATAAAACAGGTGCTGGTGATGCCTTTTCCAGTGCATTTTTAGGTGCTTTAATTTTAAAGAAAGATATAAAAGAAGCATTACGTTGGGGTAGCGCTAATGCAACAAGTACAATAGAGCATTTGGGTGCTAATGTTGGACATTTAAAAAAACAAGATTATAATAAATTAAGGTGGCAAAAATTTAAAGTTATAGTTTCAAATTTAAATGAACGAGAAAAAATTTAAAAATTTAGCCCGAATTTTAAGAATTGACCAAAAAAAATTCCGAAATTTAATTGAAGTTCTAAATGAAAAAGCAAAAAGAGATTTAATTGAAGAGATCTATAACGAAAAGGAAGAGCTAATTAAAAAAGTTTTTTTAAAAATATTTAACTGGTACCCTAAGTCTGTTGCAAATGAAATCTTTAATGTTCTTTTTCAAAAATTAAGATTGGATAATTTCTTTTTTACCCAATTTTTCTCAAGGCCAGATCTTAGAAAAAAGAA
>JAPYWP010000024.1 GCA_028276315.1 Minisyncoccota bacterium
ATTCTATTATGCTTACAGGTCTCTTAAGAATTGTGAAATAGAAGAAGGAAATATAATGACGGGAGGCGAAGGTGAGAACTCGAAATTAAGAAAAGAATATTGGGAAAGGGTTTTTACTCATTTAAAGGAAAAAATAAACAAAAAAATAAACAAAAGGAGGTGAACAAAAATGAAAAATTTTAAAGAAAAATATGAAATGAAACAAGTAAGCAGCTTAAGCAAAGAAGAACTATTGAAAAAAATAGAAGAAGAGATAATTCTTCCCAGGAAAAGAAGCGTAAGAAAATTTGGCGTTCCGGAAATGGGGGAATTTGATAGCTGTGAAGGTGAAAGAAGTAGAGTTTATGAGCTAGGGGGGCTTATAAATTGCCAGATTAGGGCAATAGATCAATTAGAAGACACGGTAGTGTTTTTGATACACGACGAATATCAGGTAGGAAATGAGGACGTGGCTATAAACGTAGATTTTGGAGTTATCAAAAGCGGAAAAATTTACAGAAATGGATGGATTACTGTAACAGATGGAAGATACGGAACATGGGCACGTGATGATTATACAAAATATTATATAGAAATCAAAGTGCTTGAAACAAATGATAAAAAAGTAATTTTGGGATTAAAGTCCTCGTACGGTAACGTAGATATCTATGAGCTAAATGTGAAAAAAGATTATTTCAGCTTCGTTGAGAGAATAGAATAAAAAAATAGAAAAGAAAGACAAAAATCGAGTACGAAACGGGTTTGGATTTACCAAACCCGTTTTTTTATTTTATTCATTTTATATTTTTATTTTTCAAGGTAAAAATATGCTAAAACTAAAATAATAGGGGCCCTAGTGGTAGTATCACTCGGGCCCTTTTTTTATTTTTAAAATTTCAGGTGCGATTATTTATGAATCCTAATTTTTCTGTTGCGATATAGTTTAATTTGATTTACCGTAGCTGCTGGGTAAAACGTAACAAGATTAATAATAAAACAAAAATCAGTCTTATATATTTCTACTCTTTTTTAGATTTCTTTGATTTATGAATTAAATTTGGTAAAATTATATTTATGAAAATATTGGGAATTGAAAGTACATGTGATGAAAGTGGAATTGCTTTAATTGAATTTAAAAATAATAAAATAAATGTTATTTCTAATCTTTTAGCTTCGCAGGTAAAAATACACAGAAAATATGGTGGAGTAGTGCCGCATCTTGCAGCAAGAGAACATAAAAAAAATTTACCATATCTTTTTAAAAAACTTAAAAAAGAAGTTAAAAATCTTGAATTTGACTTTATTGCATTTTCTCAAGGACCTGGACTTGCTCCAGCTCTTTTAGAAGGAAAAAAATTTACCCAAAAATTAGCAAAAAAATATAATGTAAAAATTTTACCTGTAAATCATCTTTTAGCACATATTTTTATTTCTCTTTTAAGGGAAGATAAGATAGAAAACCCAAAATTACCTGCAGTTTCTCTTTTAATTTCTGGCGGACATACTGAATTATTTTTAATAGAAGGCAATTTAGAAAAAAATTTTAAAATAAAATTTTTAGGAGAAACATTAGATGATGCTGTTGGTGAATGTTTTGACAAAGTTGCTAGAATGATTGGATTTCCTTATCCTGGTGGGCCTGAAATTGAAAAATTAGCAAAATCTTTTAAAGGAAAATTTATTTACAATATAAAATTACCAAGACCGCTCTTATGGCAAAAAAGTTTTAACTTTAGCTTCTCGGGGCTAAAGACAGCTGTACTTTATAAAATTAAAAAAACAAAAAAAATAACTAAAAGATTTAAAGTTGAATTAGCTGTAGAATTTCAAAATGCAGTTTTCGAGGTTCTTTTGGATAGAGTAAAAAGAGCAATAAATCTTTTTGGGGCAAAAACATTAATTGTTGGTGGCGGAGTTAGTGCTAATGAGATGCTAAAAGAATATTTTTATAAAAATATTAAAAATATTGATATTTTCTGGCCGAAAAAAACTCTTGCAACAGACAATGCTTTAATGATAGCTATTGCATCAATTTTTTATTTAAGAAAAAATAAAAAATTAATTTTACCAGAAAATTTAGATATCGATCCAAACTTAAAAATTAATTTATAATTTATTTATGTTAAAAGCAATTTTAATAGCATTTTTGTCTTTTTTACCTATTTATGCTTGGCTTAATATTTTACTAGAAAGAGATCCACGAAAAGAACCGAAAATTTTTATTTTATTAACTTTTTTAATTGGAGGGGCAACGACTATTTTAGCTATTTTTGTAGAAAAACCATTATTATTTAATTTTTTACCTGAAGAACTTTTAGATTATGCTAGGTTTGATTTATATATTATTTTTACTTTTATCTTTGCAGCAATTGAAGAAATATTAAAATTTACATTACCAAGAGCTACTATTTTTCATGTTAAATCATTTGATGAACCAATAGATGGAATGATTTATATGGGAGTTGCAGGCTTAGGTTTTGCTTTTGTTGAAAATATTCTATTTTCACTAAAAGCAGACATATTAAATGCTATACCTATAATTACTGTAAGAGGATTATCAAGCAATCTTTTGCATCTTATTGCATCTGGTATTGTTGGTTATAGTTTTATTTTGGGTATTTTAAATAATAAAAGAACAATTTTTTATTTAGGACTTTTAATTGCATCGCTTTTACATACACTATATAATTTAATGGTTGTTGATTTTAAATTTTATGGCTTTTTGCTTTTTATGATGATAGGTGCTTTGACAATTTTGCTTTTTGAGATTAAAATATTTAATAAAAAGGTATTAGAAAAAAGTTAACTATGGATGAATTACAAGAACAAGAGGGAAAATTAAATATAGATGTTTATCAAACAGAAAATGAATTTGTAATTCAATCAACAATTGGCGGTGTTTCAGAAAAAGATTTAGAAATTTTGGTATCTGGCGATACAGTTACAATAAAAGGAGAAAGAAAACCACCAGAAGAAGTTTTGCCTGAAAGCTATATTTATCAAGAATGTTATTGGGGAAAATTTTCAAGAACTATAATTTTACCAGAACCTTTTGATGATGAAAAAGTAAAAGCAACTCTTAAAAACGGAATACTAACTATTCGATTACCTAAATTAAGAAAAAAAGAAGCTCAAAAAATAATAATAAAGAGCGAAGATTAAATTTAACGTTTTACACAGTACCAACCATCATTATCTCTCTGTTCCTTTTTCAGTCCTGGGCAACAATCATCAAATCCTAATCCATATTTACTAACAACATCAAGTGGTGTTCCCCACCCCCAACAAGGTTTAGCAGGTTTTGTCCCAATTACTATTCTACCACAAAATCTAACATTAGGAATGTTAATCCAACCAAGCAATGAAGTATCGGTTTTAGCACTTCTTTGCAACTCTCTACAACTTTCTCTTAATGCACTAAAATATTTTTTAGCTTCTTCTCTTTGTGTAGAACTTGACATATCAAACCAAGTATTATAAGCTAATTCATAAATTACAGGATCAATTTGAAAACGTGGAACTATTAAATCATAAATAAAACTAAAAATAACAAAAACAAAAAAAGATATAACAGCTCCAATTAAACTATATAAGATAGTTTTTCTGGCTTCTTCTTGTTTTTTCTCGCTAAAATAATAATTAAAAGCTGAATAAAGAATAAATAAAATAGCTAAAATTATAGCTAAAATTCTTAAAAAATAGATAATTTGAGCTATTATATCTAAAGTATAACTTTCAACTCCTGTTCCTGTAGTTAATTTCTCTCCTATATCTATTACTGTTGGCATCTAACTACGAAGTTAAAGTATTTAGCAGAGCATTAATTATAAGCCAGGCTAAAGTAGCTACCACAATAGCAATAACTCCATTCAAAACCCAATTTTTTCCTTTTTTAAGCCTATCCTGATCTCCAGAAGCAGTAAGAAATTGAACGGCTCCATATAAAATTGCAATAATACTTCCAACTACAATTAAAATCCATAAAACATTAACAACTTTACCACCATAAAATTTTATACAATCTGGAAGATCATTGCATCCACTAGTGACCCATGTACCTGTTGGAACATTTAGTTGCGCATTTATTAAAAATGGAACTAATAAAGCTAAAAATAAAAGTTTTTTAAACATATAATTTTATCCTCCTCTAATCTTTGATTATCGGAGGATTTAATTTTTAATTAAAAATATTATAAAAAAATTTTTAAAAAAATCAAATTAAATTGTGGAAAATTAAGAATATAAGGTTCTTAAAAGTGCAACAACACTAATATAAGCTAAAGCCCCAATTATAACGCCAACAATGCCTCTTATTACAATTTTTTTACCATTTTCAAAAGCTTTTTCCCCTCCAGAAATTACAGTAAAACCACCATAAAGTATTGCAATAATACCACCAGCTACAACAAGCAAAAATAAAATTTCAAAAGCTTTTCCAGCATAATAGCCTAAACAATTAAAAACACCAAAACAAGGTATATCATGTATTCCTGGTAAAAAAATATCGCTTGTTATTCTATCAAAAAGATTCATTGTGTCCGGGGAGGGATTTGAACCCTCACTCCTTTAAAAGGACCAGGGTTCTAAGCCCTGGGCGTCTTCCAGTTCCGCCACCCGGACTTTATTTTAACAAAATAAATTTTACTATTTCAACAGCAATACCAGCTAAAAGAATTATAGCAATCCCTACTGCTAAATAAATTATTGCTTTATTTGCAGTTTTTACACCTTCTCCACCTCTTGATGTTATATAAATAATACCAATTATTATTGCCATCAAAATAGCCAAAGCATATCCAATTGTTCTTGCAACATCTTGGGCTCTTTCAAATATCTGATTAATTGTAGATGTAACATTAACTGTATTTTGTTGAGCAAAAACAATATTAAATAAATATGCATTTACTCCAAATAACATCATTATAAGTTTAATTATAATCCAGGAAATTAAAGCAACAACAACTCCAATTATTGCATATTTTAGGGCATTTGTAGCATCTTTAATTTTATTTTCTTGGCCTCTTGAAGTTATATAATTAATAGCTGCAATCAAAATCATAATTAATGCTAAAATTAAAGCAGCCCAATAAATATAATTTAAGATACTTGTAATAGATGTTGCAAATAAACTTTCAACATCTGTTGTTGTAATTTTATAGTTAGATAGTGTAAAAATATCTTTATTATTTGCAGCAAAAATTTCTTTAGGCAAAAATGTAAGCGTAGTAACTATTGCATTAATAGCAACCCAGGCTAAAGAAGCTAAAACAGCTGCAACTACTGAGTATATAAGAACTTTTTTTGCTTTTTTAAGAGTCTCGTCATCTGATCTACTTCCACCAATAAGATACATAATAGCTCCAATCAAAAAAACAATAACAGCTCCTATTAAAATACCAATAAAAATAACATTTGCTACTAAACCACCAAAAAATTTAAGACAATCAACAATATCTTGACAAAAAATAGTTGTTGGTAGTTCTTCTCTTCCTCCAGGAATTGGCATCCTTCCAATTTGAGCTAAAAAATTTATTTTTTGTAAAAATAAACTTAACATTTAAAATTATAACACTAAAATAAAATTTCAACAAGCAATTGAATTAATTTGCTTAAAAGAACCATTGAAATTCCAATAACCCCATATTTTAAAATTTTATTAGCTTTTTGAGCTAAATCAGATGAGGAGAAAGAAAAAATATAAAATAATCCACCAATAATTAGCATTAAAATAAAAAGAGGAGTGCCTATATAAAATAAAGTATCAAAAATTAAATTTATAAGATCCTTTGTTGTTGTAACTTTAAGTTCAAATGGTGATGTTAATGTACCAAGTATTATTGTTTCTGTTGTTTTTGTTGCTGCATTGATTATCATTTTAACCTAAAAATATATATTTAATTATTTCGAACAAAATTGAAGCACCTAAAATAATAGCTGCACCAATTAAAGTATATTTTACAATTTTAAGCGGAATATTTAATTTATTTGGTTGAGTAGAAAATGCTATATAAAGAACTCCTGCGATTACTAGAGCCAAAATTACAATAGAAGGTAAAAATTGAATCAAAAATTTTTGTAAAAAGGTAATACAATTTTCTAATGCTTCTTTTGTTGATGCAGTTCCTGAAGCACATTTTAAATAATATTTTTGATAACTAGTATAAAAAGTTCCAAGATCATCTGCAAAAACAGGATTTAAAAATTTTAAAAAAATAAAATCCATAAATTTATTATAAATTAAAATTTAGCATGAAATGCCACTCCATGGATTAATATTTGGATCTTTAAGCAATAGTTTCATAATTAAAGAAACTATAGTCCAAGAAGCTAAGATAAGAAAAGTACCTAAAAGAGTATAAACAATTGTTCTTTGTGCCATATGAGATAAATTCGAAAAAGGTCCTGAAAAAATATACAAAATACCACTAAAAACAATTAAAACACCGCCAATAGGCAAAGCTATATCTTCTACAAAAAAATCTAACCACCTTTTAAAATCTCTGAAAAAATGACACCAAGTACAAGAAGCACCCTCGCAACTTGGTTTTAATGGAGCAGTAGTGCTTGCAGAATTTGCAAGATTAAAAATAAATAAAAAAATAAAAATTAAAATCAATCTATTTGAAATTTTTAATAAATTATTTAAAATTTTCAATAAATGTCTTTCCAACATCTTTATTATAACTTAATTCAACTTTAGCTTTATAAATTGCATTTTCTATTAATTCCCTTTTTGGCCAAATAATGCTTCTTGCAACTAAAACTTCTTTAGAAATTAAATCATTAATTTCGCCTAAATCATAATTTCCTTTCCTTGGCGGTAAATATCCGGCATTAATAATCTTTTGAGGATAATTATAAATAATTGAAATAAATTTTAAAACATCATTTTTATTTTTAGAAACTTTTGGCAAAATTAAAAGATAGGAATTAAATAAAGATTTTCTATTTAAAATATCTTTTGTTGGTGGGCTTGAAATTAAAAATTCCACAGATGGATTTAAATTTTTTATTTTTTGTAATGATGATAATGGAATTAAAGCTGTAATTAACTTTTCTTGAGCAAAACTTTCAATTACATTAGGAAAATTTTCATTAAAACTATAATTTGGATCTTGTGGATCAGAAAATGAAAAATAATAATTTATTGCTTTTGTCCATTCATTTGGATAATTTAAAAATATATCTTTACTTTCAGCTCCAAAATTTAATGCAAAAAGAGTTAAAATATCTATAGCAAATTCATTATTTGAAAATGTTCCTAAATTTATAATTCCAATATCTTTTGATCTTTCTTTTAATATTAATTTTATATTTTTAACAAATTCATTTAACTCATCAAAAGTTTTTGGAGTCTGTAAAATGCCTAAAGATAAAAATATTTTTTTATTAGCAACAAAAACAATTGGATCAACAAAAACTGGATAAGCTAAAAGATTTCCATCTTTATTATAAGTATTTTTTAAAAAATCAAAAATATCTATATTAGATGATAAAATAGGATTTATTTTATCTTGGAAAATATTGAAAATTTTATCAGAAATTAAAAGTGCATCTGGCTCTTCACCTTTCGCTAAACTTTCTAAAAATTTTTGGTAAATTTCATTTTCAGAAAAATAAAAATAATTTATCTTTAAAAGATCGGTTGAAATTAATTGGAATTTTTCTGGCTCTAGTGTACCAAAAATAGTTATAGGTTTTATTTCTATTTGTTTTTGGGTATTTTTAGGTTTTTCTGGTTTTTTAAGTCCAAAAATAACAGCTAAAATAAAAATCAAAATACCCAAAAAAGCTAAAATTATGTAAATAACTTTTCTATTTTCCATTTATAAATTTTAAAACAAAATTAAATTACTACAATATCTTTAACAACATTATCAGAATCAAGAGAAATAAGTTTAACTCCTTGAGAATTCCTTGAGAGAATTTTAATCTGACTTAATTTAATTTTAAGAGCCTGTCCATTTAAAGTTATAATTATTACTTCCTCTCCGGATTTAGTTGAAATCAAAGAAAGTGGACCTGTTTTTTGACTAACTTTGAATATTCTAATTCCTTTTCCTCCTCTTTTTTGTTTTTTAATCATATTTGATTTTAATCTTTTACCATAACCATTTTCAGAAATTAAAATTATATTTTCTCTTACAA
>JAPYWP010000025.1 GCA_028276315.1 Minisyncoccota bacterium
AAGATGATAAAGAAATTAAAGGTGAAAAACAAATTAAAATTTCAGAAGCAAGAAAAATGAATCCAGAAATAAATGTTGGAGAGGATCTTTATATAAAAATTGAAGAAGATGCAAATTTTAAAGATGAATTTTCAAGAATTGCTGCTCAGGTTGCAAAACAGGTAATTACTCAAAGATTAAGAGAGATTGAAAAAGAAATAGTTTATGAAGAGTTCAAAAAAAAGGAAAATGAAATTGTAAGCGGAACTATTCAAAAAATTGAACCAAAAGTTATTTATGTTGATCTTGGAAAAACCCTTGGAACTATGTTTGTCTCAGAATCTATACCTAATGAAAAATACAGAATAGGTCTTAGATTTAGATTTTATGTTTATGCAGTTGAAAAAACACCAAGAGGCGTAGAAGTTTATCTTTCAAGGTCTCATCCTAATTTTTTAAAAAAACTCTTTGAAGCTGAAATTCCAGAAATTAATGAAGGAATAGTTGAAATAAAAGCTATTGCAAGAGAACCTGGTTTAAGATCAAAAGTTGCTGTAGTTTCTCATAAAGAAAATATAGATCCAATAGGAGCTTGCGTTGGTCCTAAAGGAGCAAGAATTTTAACTATAATTAATGAACTAAATGGTGAGAAAATAGATATAGTTTTATGGGATCCAGATCCAGAAAAATTTGTTGCAAATGCAATAGCTCCAGCAAAAGTAGTTGAAACTAAAATATTAGAAAAAAGAACAATTCAAGTTTTTGTTGAAGAAGAACAACTTTCTCTTGCAATAGGCAAAAATGGGCAAAATGCAAGATTAGCAGCTAAATTAACTGGTTGGAGAATAGATATAAGATCAATTTCAAGACCACAAGAAGAAATAGAATTTGGTATAGCAGAAGCTTAAATTAATTTTAAAGCTAACCTTTTGGTTAGCTAAATTTTTAAAAAATATGATTGAAAAATTAACACCAGGAGATTATCCAAAAAAAGTAAATGTTTTAATTGAAATTTCAAAAGGGACAAGAAATAAATACGAAATTGATAAAGAAACTGGATTTTTAAAATTAGATAGAGTTCTTTATTCTTCTGTTGTTTATCCATGTGATTATGGTTTCGTTCCAAAAACTTTATGTGATGATGGAGATCCTCTTGATGCGCTTTTAATTACAAGATTCCCTCTTTTACCAGGAACATTAGTTGAAGCAAGACCGCTTGGTTATCTTGAAATGATTGATACAGGCGAAAAAGATGAAAAACTTTTATGTGTACCATCAGAAGATCCTTATTTTAATGATTTTAAAGATTTAAAAGATGTACCACAAGCTTTATTAGATGAAATTTCTCAATTTTTTAAAGTTTACAAAGAACTTCAACCTAAAAAATGGGTAAAAATATTAGGTTGGAAACCAAGGAAATATGCAGAAAGGTTAATAAAAGAGGCTGTTTTAAAATATAACAAAAAATAATATGCTTTTAAAAGTTATTGATTTAAAAGTTGTTTTAGAAGGAAATGTTATTTTAGAAAATATAAATTTTGAGATTGAAGAAGGAGAAAGGGTTGGAATAATAGGACCAAATGGTGGTGGTAAAACTACTCTTTTGAGGGCATTAACTTTTCAAATTCCTTATGAAGGAAAAATTATATATAAAGAAGGCACAAAAATTGTTTTAGTTCCTCAAATTAAAAATATTAATAAATTTTTTCCATTAAATGTTAAAGAATTTTTTTCTCTTTTTGATGTGAATATTAATGAGTTAAAAAAATTTTTAAGTGATGATATTTTTAAAAAAAAGATTTCTAATTTATCAGAAGGAGAGCTTCAAAAAATTTTAATTTTGCAATCTATTTTTCAAAAGCCAGATCTTTTGCTTTTAGATGAGCCAACAAGTTTTCTTGATCCCAAAAATAAAGAAAATGTTTTTTCTTTATTAGAAAATTTTTATAAAGAAAGGCAATTTAGTGTTTTAGTTGTTTCTCATGATCTTTCTTTTATTTCTTCTTTTGCTCAAAGAATTATTTGTTTAAATAAAAATCTTATTTGTGATGGATTTTTAAATCAAATAACACCAGAAGTTTTAGAAAAACTTTATGGTTATAAAGTAGGAATTTATAAACATAAGCACTAATATGGGTGTTTTAGAAATTTTAATAGCAGTTTTTACAAGTATTTGTCTTTCTATTTTGTCAAATTTTATAGTTTTAAGAAGATATTCTTTGATTGCTGATGCTTTTTCTCACATTGCGCTTCCAGGAATTGCACTTTCTTTAATTTTTAGCATTGATATTTTTTGGGGTTCTTTAGCTTTTCTAATTTTAGGTGCTCTATTTATATATTTAATTGAAAAGAAAACAAGTTTTTATTTAGAGGCAATAGTTGGTTTTATATTTTTGCTTTCTTTAGCTATAGGTAAAATATTTATAAAAGATCAAGAACTAATAGAGTCTTTATTTGGAAATATAAAAGGAATAAGTTTAAATGACTTTATATTAAGCACTTTAATTTTATTTTTTATTTTAATTTCAATTTTAAGGTTTAAAAAAGAACTAATTTTAGTTACTTTATCTGAGGATTTAGCAGCAAATTATAAAATAAAAAAACATAAAGTAGACCTTTTTTTGCTTTTTATGGTTGCTTTAGCTGTTTCTTTAGGAATTAAAATAGTAGGAGTTCTTTTAGTTGGTTCTTATCTTATTATTTGCCCTCTTTTTAGTAGTTTATTTGCAAAAAGTTTTAATCAATTAATTTTATTTTCTATTTTTTTTGGTTTTTTAACAAGTATTTTAGGTTTAATTTTCTCAATTAATTTAAATTTTGAATTTGGGCCTGTTTTAGTAATTGTTCAATCTTTAATTTTTCTTTTAGGATTTTTTATAAAGAATTTGTTATAATTTATTTTGCCAGGGTAGCTCAGTTGGTTAGAGCACCGCTCTGGTAATGCGGAGGTCACGGGTTCAAATCCCGTCCCTGGCTCAGAGCGGGCGTAGCTCAGCCCGGATAGAGCGCCTGCCTGTCACGCAGGAGGTCGCGGGTTCAAATCCCGTCGCCCGCGCAATTTCGGGGTGTGGTGTAACGGCAGCACGCATGCTTTGGGAGCATGTAGATCGGGTTCAAATCCCGACACCCCGACAAATTTAAAACTAAAAAACGGGGAGTAGTGTAAGGGAAACACGCCTGGTTCGGGTCCAGGAGATTTCGGGTTCAAATCCCGACTCCCCGACCAAAATGGAAATAGTTAATAGGAGTACTTAGTTATTTTAAAAATGGGGCTAAAATGAAAATTAAACAAAAAATTTATTTTAATGATTATTTTGATTATTATAGGTATTTTTCTTTTTTAATTGATAAAGAAAGAAATGAAAGTATTAAAAAAGTTTGGGATGAGATTAGAAAAATAAGTCCAGAAGATAGAGAAAAATCTGGAAGAGCTATTTTAAATTTAAAAGCAAAAGAAATAAAAAGAACAATAGGCGGTAGGTATGAGATTTCATTTTATAAAGATTATATTTTGGAAAATGAAATAAATGTGGGAGATCTTATTATTTTAAGCGAGGACCCAAATAAGTTTTTTTATGAAGGAGTTTGTAGTTATAAGGATAAAACAAAAATTAAGGTAATTTTAGATAAAAAGCCACCAGAGAATTTTTTAAATAAGAATTTAAGGGTTGATCTTTTTTGCAATGATATTACCTTTGAGAGAGCAAAAAAAGCTTTAAGTCTTTTATTTTTTAAAAGAGAAATTTGTAAAATTTTATTAGGAAAAGGAAAGCCAGAATTTAGAAATGAAAATATAGAGATTAAAAATAGTTATTTAAATAGTTCTCAAAAAGAAGTAGTTAAAAAAACTCTTTTAGCAAAAAATTTCTTTTTAGTTCAAGGACCACCAGGTACAGGAAAAACAACAACAATTGCAGGAAGTATTTATGAACATGTTAAAAGAGGATATAAAGTTTTGGCTACTGCAGACTCTAACATTGCTGTAGATAATTTGGTTGAAGCTCTTTTAAGATATGACATTAAAGTTGTAAGAATAGGACATCCTGCCAAAGTTTTAAAGAGTATTTTAAATAATACATTAGATTTTATTTTAGAAAAAACGAGTGAATTTAATGAAATTAAGATTATTTGGCAAGAAATAGAAAGATTAAAAGATATAAATAAAAGCTTGAATATAGATCATAAAAATTTAAAAAATATTGAGACTTTTATTAAAAACAAAAAAGAAATAAAAAAGTTAAAGAAATTAGTAAGAAAGCTTGAAAAAAGAGCTATAAGAAAAATAATTAAAAGAGCCGATGTTGTTTGTACAACAAATTCTGGCGCTGGCAGTGATATATTAAATGAATTTTATTTTGATGTTGTATTTATAGATGAAGCAAACCAAAGTCAAGAGCCTGTAACTTTAATTCCTTTAACAAAGGGAAGAAAATTTATTATGGCAGGCGACCAGAATCAGCTTCCGCCAACTGTTGTCTGCGAAAAAATATCTCCTTTTTTATCTTTGAGCCTTTTTGAAAGATTAATTAAAATTTATGGAGAAAAAATTTTAGGATTCTTAAACATTCAATACCGGATGCCAGATGATATTTTGAATTTTTCTAATGAAAATTTTTATAATTCGAAAATAATTTCAGCTAAAGAAGCAAAAAAAAGAAATCTTAAAAATATTTTAGAAGAAGAAAAAATTGAAATTTTAAAAAATTTAAATGATGAGATTAATTTTATCTTAAATCCACAAAAAACAATTTGCTTTATTGATGTTGATAGTAAAGAGGAAAAATTCCAAAACGCAACATCTTATTTTAATTTTAAAGAAATAAATATTATAAAAGAAATAGTTGAAAATATTAAAAAATTAGGAATTGAAAGCAAAAGTATAGGTATTATAAGCCCATATAAGGATCAAGTTAAAATTTTAAAAGAAACAATCAAAGATGATATTGAAATAAAAACTATAGATGGATTTCAGGGAAGAGAAAAAGATATAATAATTATTTCATTTACAAGAGCTAATGATAAAAATATTATTGGATTTTTAGATGATTTTAGAAGACTAAATGTAGCACTAACTAGGGCAAAAAGAAAACTTATTGTAATTGGAAACTCGAAAACATTAAAATCAAACAGTCTTTATAAAAAACTTTTAGATTATTTTAAAGAAAAAAATTCTTATATATATTTGGGCCGGTAGCTCAATGGTAGAGCGTGGCAATCGCAATGCCAAGATGCGGGTTCGATTCCCGCCCGGTCCACAAATTTATTCTACAATTAAATTTAAATTAATTTCTTTTAACAAGCTTTTATCTTTTAAAATTTTAATTTTAACTTTATATTTTCCTGACTTTTCCCAAAAATGAGTTATTGTTTTTTCTTTATCAAATTTTATATTTTCTTCTGAACCATCGCCCCAATCTATATATAAATTTTTTGCATCTTCATTTTGAATATAAATTTTTGTTGGGTTTTTAGAATAAAAATAGAATGATTCTGGAATTTGAATGTTTTTTTGTAATATCTTATTTATGTTTTCAACAATATCATCCTTAATATTTTCAAATTTTTGAATAAAATTTTTACTCTCGGTTAAAACTGAATCTTTGATATCTTCAATTTTTTTAATTGATGAATTAAACTTTTCTTTTAAATTTCCCCCTTTTTCAATTTCTGTATTTTTTAAAAAATCTAAATTACTATTTAATGCTTTGAAATTTTTAGTAATCGAGAAATAATTTTTTAATTTATTTGGTAAATTTGAAGTTAAAATTAGAAAAATTGCCAAAAACAAAAATATTGTTAGAAAATAAAGAGAAAGGGTTTTTTTAAAATATTCTTTTATTTTATTTTCTTTTTTCGGCTCTTCTTTATTTTTCATAAATTTGTGGTATAATTATTATAAATCAAAATTAAAAATTTAGTATAATTTATATAGAAACATGATTCCGTTTAATAAGTTTACATTTAAAGCTCAAGAGGCTCTTCAAAGATCACAAGAAAAAGCTCTTTCTTTGAATCATTCAGAATTAAGAGCTATACATATTTTGTATGGTTTAATTACAACACCAGAAAATCTTTCTTTAGATATTTTAAAAAAATTAAATGTTGATATTTATAATTTAGAAAAGACTATTAATGATGAAATTTTAAGAATTCCAAGAATTTTTACATCTTCTAACATAACTCAAATTTATTTATCAAATGAAGTTGTTCAAGTTTTAGATGAGGCTAAAAATTTAGCTCAAAAAATGGGTGATGAATTTATATCTTGTGAGCATATATTTTTGGCTCTTTTAAATGTAAAGACATTAGCTAAATATATTTTAGAAAAATATGGTGTTAGTTTTGAAAAAGCATTAAAATACTTAAAAGAAGTTAGAGGTGATCAAAAGGTTGTAGATGAGACTCCAGAGACTAAATTTAAAACTATAGAAAAATATACTCAAAACTTAACTCAGCTTGCAAGGCAAAAACAATTAGACCCAATTATAGGAAGAGATAGCGAGATAAGAAGAGTAATTGAGATACTTTCACGAAGAACAAAAAATAATCCTGTTTTAATAGGAGAGCCTGGTGTTGGAAAAACTGCAATAGTTGAAGGTTTGGCCCAAAGAATAGTTGCTGGTGATGTTCCAAACATTTTAAAAAATAAAGAAGTTATAGCTTTAGATATAAGCGCTTTAGTTGCTGGTACAAAATTTAGAGGAGAATTTGAAGAAAGACTAAAAGCATTTTTAAAAGAAGTTATCTCAAATAAAAATAAGTATATTATTTTTGTAGATGAGCTTCATACATTAGTTGGTGCTGGTGCAGCAGAAGGTGCTATTGATGCTTCAAATATTTTAAAACCATCTTTAACAAAAGGAGAACTTCAAATTATAGGAGCAACTACTTTTCATGATTATAAACTTTATATAGAAAAGGATCCTGCTTTTGAAAGAAGATTCCAGCCTGTTTATGTTGAAGAACCATCTCCAGAAGAGGCAATAGCTATTTTAAGAGGTCTTAAAGAAAAGTATGAAGTTTTTCATGGAGTTAAAATAAGTGATTCTGCTATAGTTAGTGCTGTAAATCTTTCAATAAGATATATTACTCAAAGATTTTTACCAGATAAAGCAATTGATTTAATTGATGAAGCTGCAGCAGCATTGAAACTTGAAAGAGAAAGTTTACCTCAAGAAATTGATGAACTTCAAAGAAAAATAAAAATGCTTGAAATCCAAAAAGAAGCATTAATAAAAGAAGAAAAACCATCAGCAGAGATTAAAAAAATAGAAAAAGAATTGAAAAATATTAAAAAAGAATATGAAAACAAAATAAAAATTTTTGAAGAAGAGAAAAAATTAGTTCAAGAAATTAATGATTTGAAATCTCATATAGAAGCACTTAAAGAAGATGCAAAAGACGCAGAAAGAAGAAGTGATTTTGGTAGGGTTGCTGAGATTTTATATGGAGAACTTCCTTATTATCAGAAAAAATTGCAAGAATTAGAGAAAACTTTAAATTCAAGAAAAAATAGATTTTTAAAAGATGAAGTAACAGATGAAGATATTGCTAGGGTTGTTTCAAGATGGACAGGAATTCCTATAACAAGATTAGTTGAAAGTGAGGCAGAAAAACTTAAAAGAGCTGAAGAGGAACTTAAAAAAAGAGTTGTTGGTCAAGATGAGGCGGTTGAGGCTGTTGCAAATGCTTTGCGCAGAGCCAGGACAGGATTAGCTGACGAAGATAAACCACTTGCTTCATTTTTGTTTTTAGGGCCAACAGGAGTTGGGAAAACAGAACTTGCAAGAGCATTAACAGAGTTTATGTTTAATGATGAAAAACTTATGGTAAGACTTGATATGTCAGAATATATGGAGCCGCATTCTGTTGCAAAGCTTATAGGATCACCACCAGGATATGTTGGTTATGAAGAAGGAGGGCAATTAACAGAAATTATAAAACATAAACCATATAGTTTAATTTTATTTGATGAGATAGAAAAAG
>JAPYWP010000026.1 GCA_028276315.1 Minisyncoccota bacterium
GCAAAATTGCCCCAATCTTAATTGGTTCTTTTTCTGTAATAGAAGTTTGTTTTTTACCAACTCCATAATAAATAGCTAAAACAATAATTATTAATATAACTAAGACTAATATTGTTTTTGTTGTTTTGTTCATATTATTTTAGCAGTAAACGGGCAAAATTGCTGTCTACTGCTAACTTTGTATTTTTAATATTTAATTTCTTCTGGTCTTTCGCCTAAAATAACATCTATGTATATTTCTTTTTCATTATTTCTTAAAACTTTAAGTTTTACTTTTTGGCCAACTTCTTTGTTTAAAATAATTGAAGCTAAAGTATTGTCTTTTGTAATTTTTTCTCCATCAATTTCTAAAATAATATCTCCTTCTCTAAGACCTGCTTTTGAAGCAGGGCTGTCTGGAACAACTCCAGGAATACTACCACTACCCTCAATTAAAGCACCATAGTCAACCTTAAATCCTCTTATTTTTGCTATTTCTTCTGTTAAAATAATATATCTTATTCCTAAAAATGGCACTTGAATTTTTCCTGTTTTTTTAACTTTTTCTAACATTTTAATAGCTCGCTCTATTGGAATAGCAAAACCTATGTTTTGAGCGCCAGAAACAATAGCAGTATTAATTCCTACAACTTCTCCTTTTAAATTTATAAGAGGACCGCCGGAATTACCGTAATTAATAGCTGCATCTGTTTGAATAAGGCTTTCAAGTTGCTCAATATTCCCATAATTATCAGATGCTTTAATATTTCTTCTCAAACCAGAAACAACTCCAACGCTTACAGTATTTTGAAACTCTCCTAAAGCATTACCAATAGCAATTACAGTTTGCCCAAGCTCTAGTTTATTAGAATCACCTAAAATTGCATAAGGCAAATTTTTAGCATCTATTTTTACAATTGCAAGGTCATCTGCAGGATGTTTTGCTAAAATTTTTGCTTTAAATTTTCTGCCATCATTTAAAAATACAGTATATTCTGCATTATCATCAGATACAACGTGCTTATTTGTTAAGATTAAACCATCTTCGCTAATTATAAAACCACTACCACTTGAAATTTTTCTTTTTTCTGTCTTTTTTTGTGGTTGTTGCTCATAAAAGAATTCCCGCGGGAAAAATTCTTGAAATTCTGGAGGAATTAAATCTGGTGGAATAAAAAATCCTCTTTGAATTATTTCAATGTCTTTTGTAGCAACAATACTTACTACTGCTGGAGCAACTTTTTTAACAGCCTCTATCTTTGCTCTTTCAAAATCTAAAACAATATTTGGAATTTGAAAAGAATTTGGAACTTGGAAAGGTGTTGATGTTGGAATGTTTTGAATTTGATTTTGCTGAACTTGAGTTGATGTTTGGAATAAATTTTTAAGAATATTTAAAATACCCTGGATCTGATTATCTAAAGTTGCTGCATTAACATTTAAAATTAAAAGAAAAAATATAAAAATTCCTAAGATAAAATAAATCCTTTTCATAAAAAATATTATATCAAATTTTTTCAGTTTTTTCAAGAATTAAATTTAGTTCTTTAAAAGAAAATTTAATTTTTTCTAAAATCTCATGGGCATCTTTATGATTTTGAGGTATTTTTATTTCAATTAGATCATTCCAAAATGTTAATTTTTCTTTAGGAACTTTACTAATCTTTTCTTTTAAATCACTTCCTTCATAACCAAGATAATCCAAATATTTTTCAAAAAGCTTTAAAGCATTTTTAATACTTTTTTCAATTTCGCCTTTTTCAAGTAAATTTTCAATTTCTTCCCATTTATTTATATAATATTCGTAATCAAATTCTAATGGTTCAATTAAGTTTTTAAATCTAAAAGTTAAAGACCAAATATCTTGAATAAATCTTGATCTCAATAAAACCAAAATAAGAGCTGTAAATAAAATTAAAGAAATAGAATAGCTTAAAACTTTTAAATAAAAAATTAATTTGTTTAAAATTTCCATATTTTTAAAAATTTAATAATTTTTAATAAATAAATTAGTGGCGAAATTTTGAATAGCAAAAAATGTTTTGCTTTTTATAAATAATAAAATTAAATAAATAAAAAATTAATTTGTTTAAAATTTCCATATTTGTTCAAGCTTTTGAGCAAAATCAAATAAAGATAAATCTGAAAAATGATCTCCAATTATCTGAATTCCAACAGGAAGATTATCTATAAAACCACCATTTAAAGACAAAGCTGGAACTCCTGCTAAATTTATAGAAACTGTATAAATATCTGAAAGATACATTGAAATTGGATCTTGTTTTTCGCCAAATTTGAATGGTAATGTTGGTGATGTTGGTGTGATTATAAAATCAACATCTTTAAATGCATTTATAAAATCTTCTTGAATTTTTCTTCTTAATCTTAATGCTTTCAGATAATAAGCCTCATAATAGCCATGAGAAAGCACAAATGTTCCTAAAAATATCCTTCTTTTAACTTCTGGCCCAAATAAATTTCTTGTTTTAGAATAAACTTTAAAAATATCTTCATCTTCCTTTCTTGGCCCATATCTTATACCATCGTATCTTGCTAAATTAGCGCTTACTTCTGAACTCATTATTATATAATAACACTCTAATGCATATTTACTATAAGGAAGACTAATTTCTTTAATTTCAATTAAATTTTTAGCTTCATCTAATCTTTTAAAAATTAAATTTTCAATTCGTGGATCAAGCCCCTCGCCAAAATATTCTTTAGGTATTCCAATTTTAAATTTACTTTTATTTATTTCCTTAAATTTAAATTCTTTAATTGTTGTAGCATCATTTTTATCAGGTCCCATTATGTTTAAAAATAAAATTTTTGCATCTTCAACATTTTTTGCAAAAGGCCCAATCTGATCTAAAGAAGATGCCATTGAAATAAGGCCATAACGAGAAACTAATCCATAAGTTGGCTTAAAACCAACAACACCACAAAAGGCTGCTGGTTGTCGAATAGAACCTCCAGTATCAGAACCTAAACTTAATGGTACAAAATCCTTACTCACAGCTACAGCAGAACCACCAGAAGAGCCACCTGGAACTCTATTAGGATCATAAGGATTTTTTGTTTTTTTAAATGCTGAATTTTCTGTAGAAGAACCCATTGCAAACTCATCTAAATTTGTTTTTCCAATAATTAAAGCTCCTTTTTCTTTTAATTTTTTAATACAAGTAGCATCATAGGGTGCTATAAAATTTTCTAAAATTTTAGAAGCTGCTGTTGTTGGCATTCCTTCGACTAAAATATTGTCTTTTACAGCTATAGGAATTCCAGTTAAAATGTCTGCTTTACCTTCATCTATCATTTTTTGAGCTCTTTCTATTTCTTTTTCATTTTCAAAATTGACATAAAGAAAGCTGCCATAAAAATCATCTTCTTTTTTTATTTTTTCAAGATAACTTAAATAAAGCTCTTTTACAGAGATTTTCTTTTTAATCAAATTTTGGTGTAATTCTTTTACCATTATTAATATTTTAACACTTTTTATTATTTTTTGTTATAATTATTTATTGCCGGGATAGCTCAGTGGTAGAGCGGCAGCCTGAAGAGCTGCGCGTCGGGGGTTCGATTCCCTCTCCCGGCACAAAAGCCAGGGTAGCTCAGTGGTAGAGCAGCGGTTTCATAAGCCGTTGGTCGTGGGTTCGAATCCCACCCCTGGTACGGGCGCGTAGCTCAGTTGGAAGAGCGTCTCGTTGACGTCGAGAAGGTCCCAGGTTCGAGTCCTGGCGCGCCCACAATAAATGCAACTTTTTTCTGATTTACATATTCATTCAAAATATTCAAGAGCCTGTTCAAAAGATATCACTCTTGAAAGTTTAACAAATGCAGCTAAATTAAAAGGACTTCAACTTTTAGGAACAGGCGATTTTACTCATCCACTTTGGTTTTTACATATTAAAGAAAGTTTAATTGAAATTAAAGAAGGAAGTGGATTTTATATTTTTCCTAATAATCCAAATATATTTTTTGTTTTGTCTTCAGAACTTAATTTTGTTTTTTCAAGAAATAATGAAGTTAAAAGAGTGCATTTTGTTGCTTTAACTAAAAATTTAAAAACTGCAGAAGAAATAAATAAATTTTTATCTTATTATGGAAATTTAGAAGCTGATGGAAGACCAACATTAAGTTTAGATCCAAAAATATTTTTAAAGCAAGTTCTTGAAATAGATCCTGATTTTATTTTAATACCAGCACATATTTGGACGCCTTGGTTTGGAATTTTAGGTTCTGTTTCTGGCTTTAATAGTATAGAAGAGTGTTTTGAAGAATTAACTGAAAATATTTTTGCTATTGAAACAGGGCTTTCTTCTGATCCTCCAATGAATTTTGGAGTTTCTTTTCTAGACAAATTTTCAATAGTATCTTTCTCTGATGCCCACAGTGCCTCTACTTATAGAATCGGGAGAGAAGCAACTGTTTTTGAACTTGAAAATTTAAGTTTTACTGCATTAAAAGATTCATTAAAAAACAAAAAGATAGTTTTAACAATCGAATTTTTTCCTGAAGAAGGAAAATATCATTACGATGGGCATAGGATTTGCAAGGTTAGTTTTCATCCAAGTGAAACAAAAAAAATTAATGGAATTTGCCCAGTTTGTCAAAAAAAATTAACTATTGGAGTTTTAAATAGAGTATTAAGTTTAACTGATAAAAATCAAATTCAAGAAAGACAAAATTATATTTATTTAGTTCCATTGCTTGAGATAATTTCAAGTGTTTTAAAATTATCTTTAAATTCAAAAAAGGTTCAAGAAATTTATTCTGATCTAATAGAAAATTTCTCAAATGAATATTCTATTTTAATTGATGTTCCTATTGAAGATATAGAAAAAGTTGCACCAAAATTAGTTGCTTTAGCAATAGATAAAGTTAGAAAAAAAGATCTAAAAATAATTCCTGGATTTGATGGAGAGTATGGTAAGGTAGAAATTGAAGTAGAAGAAAAGCAAGGAAAATTATTTTGATTTATAATAAAATCTAAGGTGTATGTTATTTTTGGAAATTTTAAAAGTTTTTATCAATCCATTTTTAGAATTTTTAAAATTCTGGTATTTAGAAATTCCTTGGCATTTTTGGAATCTATATATGAGTAGAATTTCGTATCTTGAGCGAAGTTATGCTGTAAGAATAACTCTTGAAAATTTATTTGTTCCGCTTTGGCAAGATTATACTTTAGTTGGAAGATTAATATCATTTCCAATAAGAGTTTTCAAAATTTTTGTAGGAATTTTAGTTTATATTCTTTTTACATTAGTTAGTCTTGCAATATTTATTTTAATTGAAATTTTTCCAATTATTTTAATTTATCTTTCTTTATGAATTTTTTAAAATTTAATCCGATAGAAAGAATTTTTTTATGGAATTTAGATATAGCTTTTAGAATTTTTCTTTTTGTATTATCAATTTTTTTAATTATAGATAAAGTTTACTTTTTAGGTATTTTGCTTTTAATTGTTTCAATTTTGGGATTTAAAAACCTTGGAGCAAAAAAAGATCTTTGGCATCAAAAAGGAGATCCTGAAGAATTTTTAGATTTTGCAGCTAAAAAATTAATTATAAAATCTTTAAATGAGGCTGAATTTTTAAAGACTATTGACCTTGAAATTTTAATATTCAAAAACTCAATAAAAAATAAAAGAATAACAAAAATATTAAAAAGATTAGATTTAGATAATAAAGAATTTTACAGTTTTATATCAAATTTAAAATTAGAAGAATTTAAAGAAGAAATCAAAAATTCTTTCAAAAAAATTTTATTACAAAAATTAGAATCAATATTAAATAAAGCATTAGCTGACTCGTTTGATCTTAAGTTTAACTATATACCGCTTGAGATAGTTTTTTTAAATTGCATTAGTCCTGAAATTTTAAAAGAGCTTCAAATAAAATGGCAAGTTAGTTTAAATGATATAAAATCAGCTTTTGTTGTTGAATTTTTAAGTAAAAAAATAAAAATAACTCAAAAACAGATTAATATAGTTAGAAAACCAAAAAAGAAAAAATTTGTAAATAGAGCATTAACATCGCGGCCAACACCTTTTTTAGATAGCATTTCAGAAGATTTAACATTTTTAGCTGAATTGGGGCAAATTGGCTTTTTAATTGGACATAAAGAAACTTTAGATCTTTTAATTTCTGTAATTGAAAAAAATGCAAATAATAATGCTATTTTAATTGGAGAAATTGGAAGCGGAAAAACAACTATTTTGTATCATTTAGCTTGGCTTATAAAAAACGATCAAGTACCAAAAAATTTACAAGATAAAAGATTAATTTTAATAAAAGCTAATCTTTTATTTGAGGATGAAAAAACAATTTTACAAAAAATAAACAAAATAATTTTTGAAGCAAATAGAGCTAAAAATATAATTTTAGTATTGCAAGATCATCCTAACAATCATTTAATCATAGAAAATTTTAAAGATCTTATAGAATCAAGCACTCCACTCATTGTTTTAGCAACACCAGAAAATTATACAAAACTATCAAAAATACCTTATGTTATAGATTCGTTTACGCCAATTAAAGTAAAACCACTCACTGAAGAAGAATCTATTTATCTTTTATCTTTAGAGTCAGTTTTATGGGAGAAAAAATTTAATATATTAATTAAAACAAAAGCAATTTCAACTGCAGTAAGTCTTGCAAATAAATTTTTAAGACCGAAAATTTTACCAAATTCAGCAAGAGAACTTATATTAGAAACCATCAATAGAACGAAAGCTAAAATAATTGATGAAAATATGATTGCAGAAACATTATCTTTAATTTTAAATTTTCCAGTAACTTTACCAGAAAAAGATGAAACGCAAATATTATTAAATTTAGAAAATATTATACATCAGTACCTTATAGATCAAGATGAAGCAGTAAATGAAATAGCTGAATCATTAAGAGCTTATAGAGTTGGCCTTAAAAAGACAAAAGGTCCAATCGGAGTTTTTCTTTTTGTAGGGCCAACTGGAGTTGGGAAAACAGAACTTTCAAAAATTTTAGCAAAAATTTATTTTAATAATATTCTTGTTAGATTTGATATGGGACAATTTCAAACATTAAGTGAGGCTGAAAAATTAATTGGATCTGAAAATCAAACTGGAATCTTAACAGATACAATAAGACAAAAACCATTTTGTGTTTTACTTTTGGACGAATTTGAAAAGTGCCACCAAAAAATTTGGGATTTGTTTTTAGCTATTTTTGATGAGGGTAAAATTCAAGATTTTATGGGAAGAGAGGTAGATTTTTCAAACTCAATAATTATAGCAACATCTAATGCTCATTCAAATTTAATTTATAAATTAATAAAAGAAGGAAAAAGTTATAAGGAAATTTCAGAGATTGTTAGAGAAAAATTAGTTGAGATTTTCCCGCCAGAGCTTTTAAATAGATTTGATTCAATTATAATATTTAAACCACTTGGAAAAGAAGATATTGCAAAAATAGTTGATCTTAAAATAAAAGAATTAAACGAAAAATTATTAAAAATAGGATATGAAATAACTTTAAAAGATAATGCTAAAGAGAGAATAATTGAAGAAGGTTATAATGAGACATTTGGGGCAAGAGCATTAAATAGAGTTATCCAAGAAAATATTTATGATCAATTATCTATAAAAATACTCAAAGGAGAATTTGAAAAAGGCAAAAAAATAATTGTAGAATTTCAAGGTAATTGGATATTTTATCAAAATAAATGAGTTATAAAAAAATAATTGTAATAGTTGGTCCTACAGGAGCCGGAAAAACAGATTTAGCTTTTTATTTAGCAAAAAAACTAAATGGAGTAATTATAAATGCAGATTCAAGATCTATATATAAATTTTTAGATTTAGGTACTGATAAGCCACCAAAAAAATATTTTAAAGAAGTTCCTCATTTTCTTTTTGATTTTGTTCATCCAAAAAAAGATTTTTCTGCTGCTCTTTTTAT